>NZ_JAPZQJ010000667.1:0-2742 GCF_027530405.1 Microcystis sp. LE19-41.2A
AGGGTTCCATCCCTTATAACCCCCGTCCATTGCATAACACAAACCGAAGAGCCAATAACTCCTGACCCCGATATATTGAGGGGATACGATTTTTTCCCCGCCACTTCCCACTCCCGATTAAAATTGAATTTCACCCATATCTAGGGATAAAAAGCGATCGAGTCCTAAATACATCCAATAAATAGAGTTTGGGGATTCCTGAATAGTTTTTTGAAATCCCAAGGCTGCGCCTAATTTCTCATAATCAGGATGAATAATCAAAGTATGTAAATCGCAGAGATTAGGAAAATCTAATATCATTCTCTGGAGAGTTTTTTGGGCATCTTGCAGGAAGATTAAACGATATTTTTCTAAATAATTAGCATCAATCATCCAACTGCGAATAAATACCGAAAGACAATTTTCATCTCCCACAGATGCCATTTTAAAAGGATCCTGTTCGTTGATCGCACTTAGATGTAAACTCTTGTTAGGAGAGGAAAAAAAATTTGCTTCCGACTCGTTTGCGGTGGGATAGAGCAGATAAAAACCGACGGGATTAAGATTATCTACCCGACGCAAAACTCGCATACCTGTAGTGTAATCTTTTGCCCAACCCCGCAACAGACGGGAAATGCGATGGGGAATTGCCTCAGCATTGCGATTCATCCAGTTATAATTGCGTGTCAGCAAGTTAGCCACAGGAATTGCATCACAACGGGGATTAAATTGATCTAATTGCAATTCCACAGATGATTCTGAGTTATCAGGCTCTAAAATCCCCGTAATTGGCTTTATTTTAATTCTGGTTGTGTTGCCGTCAAAAATTTTTTCGATTAAACCAAGGGCTGCTAATTTATCTAACATCATACCGGCAGAGCGATCGCTGCCCTGGTCTTGATCCTGATAAAATAGATCGGATGCTTGTCGATGGGTACAGATAATGGCAGTGGTGGGAAAAATTAACTGGGATAAAGGGGGTTTTACCTGTCCTTCCTTGGCAATCGCATAAATCCAAAGACGCAGAAAACAAGTGGCACGCACCCGGGTTAATCCCACTCTCCCCACCAAGTGCTCGATCATTTGTTCTTGTTTTTCCCAAGAATACCAAATTTTCAGATGTTTAATCTCCATCTTTTTGGTCCTAGATTCTGACAATGATTATACTTGATACTTCACCCCACTTCACCCCAATTCACCCCAGTTCTCAACCCTCCCCCTACTAGATAGCGCTCATTGTTGTTGCACCTCTAGAACCGACAGAATGGGTGCAGAAACATTTAGGAGACGATTATGAACGATAAAAAATACGGTACTGCTCCCAGTCATACTCAAGCGTGGATTTTTCAAACTTGGTTATCTTTTATTGTCTCTATTTCTGCCACTTCTTTAGGAGTTATTTATCTACCAGTAGATCCGTGGATTAAAGGTTATTTAGGCATGGGTTTACTATTTAGCGTCGGTTCCACCATTAATTTATCAAAAACTGTCCGCGATGTCGAAGAATCTAAACGCTTAATTAATCGCATTGACGAAGTAAAGTTAGAACGAATCTTGACTCAGTACGATCCTTATAAGGAGTAGTTTTTCTCAGTTATTGGTTATCAGTTTTTTCGATTATTCTCACTCTTTTTTCTGACTTAGGAGAGTTTATATGCTATTCACAACTAATCTCATCGGTGTGACCAAAGGAATAATTTCTCTTTTACAAAATCCTGGTAACATTCTGTCTGTATATGATATTGAAGATGGACTAAAAGAGAGTTGGTTACAGCGATTATCTTTGCAATATGTTAAAAGCGATCGGGAGCATCTCACCTTTGTAACTCCTAAATTAAGTTTTATGTCAAGCTATTTTGAAAGCCTTGCTAGAAGCAAGTTTCATCGACAAGTATAATTACTCACTTGCACAAATGAGATGCCTCCTCCCTAACAAATAAACAAACCAATAGATACTTGAGGCAATGATGATTGCAGAATTAAATATCCGGTTAGAAGCCCACGAAAAAACAACCGAAGAGATAAGGCTACGGAAGGAAGATATCGACCGGCAGTCGGCCGAGTTTAACCAGTGGATGACCAGAATCAAAGCAAGGCTGGATGCGATCGCAGGCAAGATCGAACGGGCCAAAAACAACACCAAGTAGGGTTTGTGGCAAAAAGTTTTTCCTGGGGGCAGGGTGTGGGGTGTGGGGTTTTACCAGTTTTGAGGTGGCCAATTACCTAATTTTCAGGGAAAAAGTGCCTAAATTTCCCCCCGATCACTCCCATATCCAGTACTTTTTGATTGACAAAAGGTCTAAAAGTTTTACCCAACAAGGTTTTTAGATTTATTCAGCAAGCCCTAAGTAAGCTTTCTTGGGCATTTTATCTCCCTGTCTTTAACGCTCTTGGAGGGAGTCTGGCAAAAGTCTTACAGTCTCTAAACCCTAGCTCTCTTATGGAGTAAGCCTTCAAGCTATCGCTAACTAACAGAAACCCGAAATTTGAGTTTTTATTAGAAAAAAAGTTAGCGATCACTTGTCAACCAAGGGTTTCAGAATCTGGATTCGGTCAGGGATTTCCGAAAGTTCCAGAAGAGCGTTAAGTAGTCGTGCAAAATTAATTTCCTAGTCGAGACTCCGAGACTCCGAGACTCCGAGACTCCGAGACTCCGAGACTCCGAGACTCCGAGACTCCGAGACAGCTATCAGGGATCAGATTTGAATTTTTAGTTCACTGTTTACTGGTCACAGCAAAAAGCTTTTGGCTGACGGGTGACGG
>NZ_JAPZQJ010000247.1:0-4739 GCF_027530405.1 Microcystis sp. LE19-41.2A
AACCCTTATATAGAAAGGCATTTAGCGATTTTTGTCAATTATTTCTTATCTAGAGCGAACTAATCAATTAAGTCTCTTGCCAGATAAGGATTTAGTCGATTTATGCCCCCCTATCGAACCATACCAAGTAACGAAGAACCATATTTAATTCCACCCACCTACTTAAGACTATTTATTCTTCTTCTTCTTCTATAGCATAATTATCTGGATCGATAATATCGTCTAGTTCTTCTAAAATTTGCAAATCGGGATGAGCATCAGATTGACGTAATTTTAATCTTCCTGTCCGTTCTAACCAATGGAGAAGGGTTTCTTTGGAAGTTATCTGCATAACAGGAATTGCCTGATAGCGAGGTTCTTGACTAAGAGAAGGATTAAATTTCATACCTGTTGAATTTCCTTTGAGAAGTTAACTCTATTGGTTGTTCTATTGTTGATCACGAAGCAACCCACAAAAAACTGAAAAAAATTGTCAAGTTTAGCAAAGCAAAAAAGTTCAGCTGTCAGATTTACTATTTGGACAGATAGATAGAGTCGGTTCCAATATATGCTCCCGATACTTGGGATGCAGACTCTATGGTGTAAATTAAAGTTTTCCTGTCTCGCTCAACTTAAATGTCAATCCTACGGTTTTTATCTAGCTAACGGAAAAGGTGATTAATAACACCAAAGCAACCAACAAAACCGCCCCTACTCCTTGCAAAATATACCATTTTTGCTGTTCTAAAGATGGGGATTTTGATAGATAAATCTTGGGTTCGCTACCATAGTTATTGATGATTCCTTCATCATCTACTGTATAGCCCTCTGGGAGAGGTATATTAAGTGATTGATAGTTTTGCCCGTTTATATCTAGTTTAACCTCAGCAGGAATTAATTCACTTCCATCGCTTGGGGAATAGACTGTCGCACCTGTCTCTTGATTAGATTTAGTAGAGTAGTGCATGATCATCTCTCTTCAAAATCTGAGTATAACACAGAATAAGGCGAAATGGTTTTTAGGCTAATTTTTTCCTAGGGCTTTAATCAGCAAATTTGGCTAATGTCGGCAAATTAAAGCAAAAAATATGATTTTATAACTTGACAAAGCTAGATAAAAACATTTAGTCAACTCGCTATTCACTTTTTAGCATACCAGCGCCATAAAACTCGCGCTAAACGTTGGGGATCATGACTAACTTTGGCAGTAACTTCATCTTCTGCCATTACATTCGCTAAAACAATGCGATAACCCATTTTTCCCACCTCCTCGCGGTCTAAAAACACAGGATGACTATGCTCTTGGGCGTATAATTGCAGAGATTGGGGCGATGGTGCAGTTCTTTGGGCTAAAACTGCATCAAAGATGCGTTCCTCGCAGACTTTTTCGATCGCCCGAATATGATCAGCCACCGAATAATTATCCGTTTCCCCCGGCTGGGTCATAATATTACAAACATAGACACGGGGGACTGTCACCTGTGCTAGGGCCTGACGAATTGCGGGAACCAACAAATTAGGGATAATACTGGTATAAAGACTACCCGGCCCGATAATAATATAATCTGCCTCCTTGATTGCCGCTAAAGCAGCCGGTAAAGCGACCGGATCGGCAGGATGACAGCCAATCTGACGAATTTGCCCCATAGCTTCGGTTATCTTCGATTCTCCCTCAATAATGCGCCCATCGGCTAACTTAGCCCAGAGACTAACATCGGTAAGGGTAGCAGGTAGCACTTTGCCGCGAATGGCCAAAACTTTGGCACTAGCATCGATCGCCTGTTCCAGATCGCCGGTAATCTCGGTCATAGCGCTGATAAATAAATTACCAAAACTGTGGCCCGATAAACCATCCCCGGCATGAAAGCGATATTGAAACAATTCCGTTAATAACTTTTCCTCATCGGCTAAAGCGGCGATACAATTGCGAATATCCCCCGGGGGTAAAATGCCCATTTCCCGACGTAATCGGCCTGAAGAACCGCCATCATCAGCTACGGTGACAATAGCGGTGATATTAGAACTATACTGTTTTAAACCGCGTAAAAGCGTCGATAAACCCGTACCGCCACCGATGGCCACGATTTTCGGGCCGCGATGGAGACGACGATGGGTGCGTAGGAGATCGACTAATTCCTCCGATGCGTCCGGTTGTAGTGCTTCTGTAATCGTTTCGACAGTGCGACTCTGACCCCAGAATAACAAAAAGACACCCAACAAAACCGCCAGCGGCCCGGAAACAGAATTAGGGACCAAACGGGCGATCGTTTCTAATGCTTGGGAAACAAACTCTAAAAAGCGATTAACTGGGGTTAATTTTACCCAAATAGCCAAACCGAAGGAGGTGAGAAAAACACCGGTTAAACTGATTAAAAGCCAGCGTTTGACAAAAAGACCGGGAGAAAGCCATTTAAACCAACGATTAACCCGTTTAGGCGTTTTTCTGCCCACAGAAGCGGCTATTTTTCCCTTCTGAGCGTTGAGTTCCCGTAGCGTCTGTTTAAATGGACTCATAGATGTGGCCTGGCAGCGAACGCATTGATTCTGGAGAGACTGTAGCCGAAAAAGGGGACAAACTCAAGCTTAATTAGGGTCTGCTGAAAAAGTTTTTTGTGGGGAGAGGGTGTGGGGTGTGGGGTGTAGGGTGTAGGGTTTTCCCGATTTTGAGGAGGTCAATTACCTAATTTTCAGGGAAAAAGTCCAGGGATTTTCCCCCCGATCACTCCCATATCTGGTACTTTTTGATTGCCAAAAAGTCTAAAAGTCTTACCCAACAAGGTTTTTAGATTTATTCAGCCAGCCTGACCTAACCTCCCACTTGAGAATAGGCCGCCTCGGAAATTGTGGGAATATCGGCGTATTTGCCGATAACCGACTGTATAATGCTGTAAACACAGGCGGCAAATGCTCCCAAAAAGACGACGTTAAAAAGAGTTTCTACCACTAAATTCGCCCCTAAACCCCTAGCGACGAAACCTAAGACCAATCCCAATAAATACACCAAAATCTCGATTAAAATCGCCTGCATGGTGTTAAAGCGGATAAAATGACTGATGCGGGGATTGCGTACCACGGCGAAAAAGAGGACGAAAAAGATAATTAAACTGCCAAAGCTTCCCAGAGAACTATAGAGAAAAGCTAAGGGATATAAGGCTATTGCTAAGGCCGCTCCTAAAAAAGGAATTTGCTGAAAGATAAAGATCCCGAAGGCAAAGGCCGAATATAAGGGTAAAAGATATACTAAAGCTGCAAAAATGCGATCTTTTGTATCGGTTGAGCCGCGCCAAGTCATAATCTATTGTCTCCTGAGACTACTGCTAACTCTCTTCAAGATAACCCGGCAGCCCATCAGACTTCGCGTAACTGAAGAAATTGATCGAGGCCGAAGATTCTTGGACCTCGATCGAGTTATCGAAAATTTGGGTTAAAACCCCGTCGTTTTACGACGGCTTTTCCTGATTTTTGATGTAGCACTTAAGAACTTCCAGTGGCGCACCTCCTACAGAAGATACAAAATAACTGGGCGACCAAAGAGCGTCTTTCCCGTATGGCTTAGGATAACCAGCTTGTCCATACCTACGACTAGAGGCTCCCTTTAAAGAGTTGACCATCACGGAAATAGATAGTTTCGGTGGGTATTCAATCAATGCGTGTACATGATCAGACTCCCCGTTAAATTCCAATATCTGAAAATTCATCTTTTCCGCAACTTCCCTAAAAGATTTTTCAACCAAAGTCAGACTTTTACCAGTAAAAACCTTTCTTCTGTATTTTGTCACACAGACCAAGTGTATCTTTAAATCGGAAACAGAGTTTCTTTCTCTTCGCAACTGACTTGACATTATTAACAGACCTAGTTAGGGGCTGCTGAAAAAGCTTTTCTGGGGGCAGGGTGTGGGGTGTGGGGTGTGGGGTGTGGGGTTTGATCGATTTTCATGTGGTCAACTACCTAATTTTCAGGGAAAAAGTACCTGAATTTTCCCCCCTATCCCCGCAATGGCTGGCACTTTTTGAGGGGAAAAAAGTCCAAAAGTCTTATCCAACAAGGTTTTTAGATTTATTCAGCAAACCCTAGTTAAAATAAATACAGACACACATATCTTAACCCAATGAAAGCAAGGTATCAATACCGTATTTACCCAACAGACCAACAAAAGAGGCTTTTGTCTCAGTTGTTCGGGTGTGTGCGCGTTGTCTGGAACGATACCTTAGCTTACTGTCAAGAACTCTATCGACAAGGGGAGAAAAAGCCAAAATATACTGAGTTATCTAAAAGACTAACTCAAGTCAAGAAAACAGAAGAAAAACAGTGGTTAACCGAGGTTTCTTCTATCCCTTTACAGCAGTCTTTGAGAGACTTAGAGACTGCTTACTCTAACTTCTTTGCATCTTGCAAGGGAGAGAGAAAAGGAAAGAAAGTCAAACCTCCTAAATTTAAGAAGCGTAAATCTAAACAATTAGCAAGATTTACCGATAATGGTTTTACCGTTAACCAACACTGCGTTACTTTAGCGAAAATCGGTGATTTAAGAATAGTTTGGAGTCGCCCATTACCTTCTAAACCTTCTAGCGTCACCGTGATCAAAGACGCATCAGATCGATACTTTCTTAGTTTTGTCGTCGAGATTCAGTCCGAAATACTTCCCAATAATGGGGAGTCAGTGGGAATTGATCTAGGGATTGCTACCTTTGCTACCCTCTCAACAGGAGAAAAGATAGACGCACCGAAACCGTTAAAGAAACGATTAAAACGACTAAGA
>NZ_JAPZQJ010000291.1:0-28000 GCF_027530405.1 Microcystis sp. LE19-41.2A
AATAGCGACTCTTGTTCGGGTGTGGGGTAAAATCGGAACGAGTAGGCTTTTTCCATGTCTCACATTTTAGCATATATTTCGTAAACGATGCTCATATTTAACAGTAAAGCCGTCGTAGAACGACGGGGTTTCAGACCCAAATTTTCGATGAATTATGAATTGGAAGTGGGGAAGTGGGGAGCTTTTCAGTGATCAGTAAACAGTAAACAGTGAACTGATAACTGATAACTGATTAACGGACATTTTGAGCGGTAAAATCTTCGATGAGTTGTTCTAAAGCGGCCGAGGAGGCGCGGGTAATCAGAAAACATCGAAACTCTTGGCCTTGACTAAGATATTGGGAATAGGCCGCCTGTAAAAAAGGTTTATAGCCGGGGTTTTTGCGAATATACACCTCAAAAAAGGCCAAAGATAGAGAATGGGCGTAACTATCGATCAGATATGGTGCGGGCAGGGTAAGATCGGCTACGGATTCGATCGCTTCGTTAATTCCCGCATCTAGTACCGAAAAATCGACGTGAGCTTGACCTTCAATCAGAGCTAAATATTTATTTTCGGTGTTGAGCAGGGGAAAAGAGCGCACCTGTTCAAAAATAGCGGGGGTAGCGGGATCGTAGGTTCCTGCCGCTACAAAAGTGGGAATTTCGATCTTAGCCAGTCCTTTAGCCCCGAAAATACTCCAATTAAACGGATTAACCGCAAAAATCGCTTTTATTCTCGGATCGCGAAAGTTGTATTCTTCTCGCGGTAAATCCAAAGCACGACACTGCAGCAAGAGGGAGACATTGAGAAAAGCCAATCTTCTTTGGCAGTCCCGTTGTAAATTCTCGAAATCGATTGTCGCTCCACCCACAGCTAAGGCTGTATAACCGCCGAAGGAATGTCCACCAACTCCCACATTATCTACATCTAATTGCCCCTGAAATTCCCCCGCGTTGCGTCTTTGCAATTCATCGATCACAAAAGATATGTCCAATGGACGATTGACAAATTCGTTGGTATAAAAAACCGTCCGCGATAAACCAGCGAGCAGATTCTGCACCTGTAGGGTATCGCTGCCGGGGTGTTGGGGTATGGCGACGAGATAACCGTAACTAGCCCAATGTTCCGCTTGTCGGACAAAATCTTCAGGACGAGAAGCTAAACCGTGGGAAAAGACGATAACGGGGGTTTTCTGGGTTAATTGCCCCTTGGGTTTGACAATAATTAGATAAAGTTCCCTCTGACGACGGCTATCGGTTAAATCCAGCCGCATCTGTTCCACTTGTTGCGGTCCGGGTTGTCGGGGGTCAGTCATGGCGGTAAAATTAATTTCACCGGCCTTTTTAGCTTCTTCTAAGGATAATTGCGCCACCTTTTCCGTGAATACTGTGGTGGCTTTCAGGACGACATCGATCGCCCGAGCTAGTCTTTGCACTTTTGTCACATCAATCTGCATATTAGTGGGCAGATTACGCAGCAGATTAAGAATAGTTACCCCTCCCGGTTCAAAAGCCGATTTAATTAGGGCAGAACGCAGGGCAAATTTACCATTAATACCCCCTTGAATGGTGATCAGTTCCCCTAAAAGGTTGAGAATATCTTCCCCCATTCTGGTGTTAAAAAAGCGCGAGATCAGGACGGGATTAATTTCTTTACTTGTGGTTAAAGCTTGCCGAAATTCTTTTTGTTGTTCCGCAGTTGTATTACCTAAATATTGTCCTAGATTAGCGTCAATTCTGCCAGTTTTGGCAAACTTTTCTAGGGAACTAATTTCTAGGGTACGACTAAAGGGCGCTAAGATAAAAGTGATTCTCTCGGCCGAGAGGACAGGGAAGCTAGTCAGTATTGTTCCTAAGCAACCCAGAGCGATCAAGCGACCGATTTTAGCTAATTGCAACAAGTTTTTCTGCTCCTTTTCTTCCTGCGTTCCTATTCCCTCTGCATTATAACAGTAACTTCGCAGTTTTTAACGTTTTTTTTGCTTGACTATCAACAAAAATTATCAATTTGCCACGGTCGATAATCTTGACCTAGAATAACGGGTAACAAGTCTCGAAAATTCCAATCTCGCCGATTTCAAGCTACCTAATACCGGCGGTAGTCAATGATAACCGCTCACTGCTCATTATTTAAGGGTAAAAATGCCAAAGTTGCCACTACTTTCACCCCAAATTCTTCCTCAAAAACAGGTTTTTTATAGTCTAAACTCCACAATTCTAAAGCACAATCATCTTCAGCATTATTGGGAAAAAGATGCAGATGTAGGGTTCTATATTCAGGATCATACTTACATTCAATCTTTTTAATCGCTCCTATTTGTCGTCGATCTAAAGCCACGGCCAAGCGCAGTATAGCACTTAAATGTCTGACCATATACTGATAATATTCCGTTAATTTCATAAAATCATCGTGTCTTTTCTTCGGTTTACTTTTGCGGTGATAACGAGCGATATTAGCGATAACTTCTAACTCTGTTTCTGTATAGCCCAACAGTTCACCATTGCGAATTAAATAATAGGAATGTTTATGATGGGCAGCATGACTAACATATAAACCACTATTATGTAAAATTGCCGCCGCCCATAATAGATCTTTAGCCTCCTGATTCCAGGAATGTAATTGACCTTGAGTTTGCTCGAACAAAGACAGGGAAAATGCCGCTATTCTCTCAGCAGATTCTAAATTAACTTGATACTTTTTCGCTATTTTCAAGACACTGCGCTGACGGATTTCACTCTGATAAAGTAACCGATTATCAATTAAACCGTGCGTCAGCATCCAATCGACGATTACCCCTTCTCGCAAGGCCCTTTCACAGAGAACTAACTTATCAACATCTAACATGGTCATCGCTTCCAAAAGCACGATCGAACCGGCTAGAATTATCTCAGCCCGTTTATCGGACATCCCCAGAATTGCCAGTCTTTGGTGATAGTCCAAAGTGGCGAAACGTTTGACTAATTCTTTGACATCTTTGCGGGTTAATTGATAGCCATTTAAAGGATTGGGAATTTCCCCCAATTTCTCCAAAGCATGGATAGTCATCAAAGTTTCGATCGTCCCAGAAGTTCCCACTAAACGCGGCACTTCTCCCAGCTGTAAATGATGTTTAATTTCCTCTACTGCCCGCTCTAACATTCCGCGGGTGTATGCTCTTAAATAGGCCAATTCTGTGGTACTAATGGGATCGGTGGTGATCAAATCTTGGGTCAAACGCACCGCGCCGATTTTGGTACTACTAAGAAAGCGAATTTCTTGACTATCAGCTAAGATTAATTCTGTGGAACCACCACCGATATCGATAATAATATGGGCTTGATTTTGGAAATCCATTCCCGAGACGACACCGAGATAAATCCGGCGCGCTTCCTCCTGTCCGGAGATGAGATTTACAGAAATACCGACTTCTTTCTCGATTAAAGCCAAAAATTCGTCGCCGTTGGTCGCTTCCCGGGTGGCGCTAGTGGCAACAGCGATAATCTGATCCGCATGGAGACTAATAGCCAGATCGTGACAGCGTTTTAAAGCGGCGATCGCTCTTTCCATGGCCGCTAGGGTTAATTTACCAGTTTTCCTATCTCGATCGCCCAGACGGACTGTATCCTTTTCTCTGGCAATAATCGTAAAAGCGGGTAAAGACGGTTCAATTTTCACCCCTACCATGTGAACCGAATTCGTACCAATATCAATCGCCGCTAGGATTTGGACATCGGGGACTTTTGCCTGGGGCGCTAGTTCCCGATTGGGTGTAACTTGATTAGAAATATTCACCATCGCTTATCAGTGATCAGTTACCAGTCGGGGGATAGGTGTTAAGGCTGGTCTTATTATCCCTCTAATTGTCCGCCTCGGCGCAGCAATTTTAGCTTTGTATAGCAGTTGTCCTATTCGTCAATATACAATTTTCGCTGCTCCAGGGCCAATTGCCGGAATTCCCCTTCCCCAAATTCTCCCTCCCTGGGACGGCGCTCTCCCTCGGACTCGACTAAATAGATATAATCACAATCAACCCCTTCTAAATTGGTATTTTCGGCGATTTTCCAAGCTTCGATACAAGCGCCCGTCAGGGTGGCTCCCTGTAAATTGGCTCTCATCACGTTACTATGGGCTAAATTTGCCCCTTCTAGATTAGCGTAGGCTAAATTTGCCTCGCTCAAATTTGCCCTATTCAGGTTGGCATTTTTGAAGTTAAACCCAGAAAGATTTAGTCCGCGAAAATTATAGCCAATATAAGCTTTATTTTCCCCTTGACCAGTAACCAGAAGATTTCTAATCGCAACTTCGTCCAGAATTGTCTTTTCCCGACGCGCTCGCTCGATGCCCGATACCAGATAAAATCGAGTTCTAGTTAAATCTTTTGCCCTTAAATCGGTGGCTTTTAATTGCGCTCCTGTGAAATCAGCTTCTTTAAGATTTGCTCCGCAAAAATTTGTACCTTGACTGGCTAAAAAAGCAATTGCTATCGATTTCGCCATCGTTTCTCTTGATTCTTCTAGGGATAACCAAGCCAGATAAGCGGTGAATAAAGTACCACAAACCCCAACAATCAAAGCTATAGAAAAAGTTCCATTCATCACGGCTATTCCTGCTAATGCTCCCTGAAAAGCTAGTATAATTACTGTTAATAAACTTAAAATTAAGCTGATAAAAATTGCTAGGATAAAACTTGTTGATTGACCAGAAATCAAGGATAAAACTAAGGGTAATCCCCCAACTCGCTGACGATAAAATCTTCCGTAAATTAGGGATAAAATCGTGATTATCACCGCAGCAATGATTTTAAATTGGCTTACATCCGTCACCAGCATTAAAGCTAGATAATAACCAGCTAATCCCCACAGATAGCCGCAGAAAGCCGCTATTAACCAAGAAATTAAAATTAATTGTAGCCGACCGCGCTTTAGTAATCCTGCCCTGGCCTCGGTAAATTTAGTTCTCTCTAAAATAGCCCCTTGAAAATTAGTACCACGCAGATCTGCTTGACTAAAATTAGCCCCGGATAAATTCTGTCCGTGAAAACACTGTCCTTTTAATTTTACTCCTGTAAAATTGCGTTTCCCTTTGGCATATAAATCCAGTACCTCACTTGCTTTCATAGAAATTACGGAGGTCTGTTTTTTGCTTGATTGATTAATGTAATTCATAACAACTAAGTAAGTAAGTGGTTATAATTAAATTGAAGATAGATTTTGTCTTTGATCCTCCCTGCCCCCCTTAATCCTAGGGCCGATTCATAGTAGGGTTGATTCATGAATCAACCCTACCCTTCTATCCCTTATAGGGATCTTTCTTAACAATTTTTTCATTAAGCACTCCAACTCTTATCCTGACTTGATTTCAGTTTTTTCTTTGTCAGTAAGGGTGTCAACAAGGAATATTACAAATTGTTAACCGAGTCTTGAAAGCGTTGTGCTACAAAGGTTTGAAATGTTAAGAAAGATGTGACTAATGGACAGCCTTGATAAGGGGGGTGTCTGATAATTTTTAACGCCTACCTACTTATTATCTTTTTAAAATTGGCTTTGGTTATTTGTTGGCAATTTATACTAAATCGGTTTTGAATAGTGCGATGAACTCCCAAGTTATGGATTGTTTCTCCCCGCTCCCCCGCCATCCTATCCCTTGTAAACAGGATTTAGTATAATACAGATTTAACTTGACAGACCCCTGGGGATGAGGGACTTTTTTTAGGGGTAATCCACGGCAAAAACAGCCCCTAAAACTGATTATTGACCCGGACTTGGTGCTTCTATCGGGGACTCTGGGGAAAGGGGAGTCGATTCAACTATTGGTGGTGGGGCCGGAGGTTGGAGAATATTGCGCCAGCCTCGTATTTGGGAGCGAGCCGAACTGTAAGCGGTACTTTCCGGGGATACGGATTCAGCAAGGCGAATAGCTTCCAGATAACTGCCATTATTAGCTAGGTCCGTGGCTAAAGACAAAAGCTGATAACTCCAACGTTCCAGCAATTCAGTCCGTTGCACACCCGCATCGGTTTTAGTGGAAATATTGGTAACTAAAGCAATCGCCTGGGTTAAACCTTCTGCGGTTCCCGTCGCCGCTAATTGATTAGCCTGTTGGAGATTTTGACGGGCCCGCAACTCTCGGCGCCAACGACGGATATTTTGGGAAGCTTCCGAGGAAAGAGTGCGACCGGGGGGAATTTGATTGGCAGTTTCGATCGCTGTGCTATAGTCTTTGAGATTGGCCAAAGCTTGAGCCTGATCTAAAATGGGTTGATCCTCCATGCGTTCAATCCGCACTTGCCAGTCGCGAATTTCCCTTTGGGCATCTCGGTATAAGGCCCGATTTTTACCAATAGCCTGCGCCTGAATAATAGCGTTACTGAGGGAATTAATATCGCCGGGGATAGCGATTTCCCGCGCCCGTTCTAAAATCGGCCGGTCTTCTATGACTTGTATTTGACGATTCCAAGAGCCAATTTCCTGCTGTGCTTGCGACCAGAGGGGATTATTACGGGGAACCTCGCCCGCTTTCGCGATAGCGGCGCTATACTGCTCGATCGTACCTGCTTGTGCTAAATCTCTAGCCTCGGACAGTATTTTTACATCCTGTACCTGTAACTGCCAGCGTTCCCTCATAGCTAGGGCCGTTTGATGGAGAGGTCGAGAAGCGTCGATTTGTTCTAGTCCCAGTATGCCGGCTTCCAATCCCTCCACCGTGCCGGCTTCCGCATCTAAGGCCGCTGCGGACAAGAGGGACCAATCGGTGACATCTTCTTTAATTTTGAGGTCTTTGGGGGTTTGGTTAGCCAAATCCCGGAGAGCTTGCCATTGCTTCCGCTCAATTAATCTTTCGGCGTATTCTTTTAGTTTATCCTCGGTTTTCCCGATTAATTTTTCTGCCTCCTGATAGGCATAACTGCTGGCTTGAATTTTTCTAGCTTCTTCGATGACTTTCAACCAATTGTCGAGACCGCCCCGGGCAAAGAGATTAAAGGCATTATCTAATTTACTGCTATCTTCCCGGGCGACGGTAATTTTAGCGAGCGCTTCATTATATTTAACCGTTGCCCAATATTCGTTATTTAAGTTCAATAAATCCACTGCTAGGCGGAAAGATTGATTCCAGTTGGAAGCGCGGAGATTTTCCTCTAGTTTGCTTAAGATATCGTTGCCTTCCGTCCAAGTTCCTTGCCACTTAGCGATTCTTTCTTCAATAATTGCCGCTACTGCCATATTATTGGGGATTTGACGAGCTTTAGTGATCGCTTGCTGTAAATTTCCCGCTTGATAGTCTTTTTCAGCCAAATTCAGGATATCTCGCGCCCATTCTTCCACCTGTTGATTAACTTGCGATCGCAAGGGATGGTCATCGGGTAAAGCTTCCACTAGGGCAATTGCTGCGAGTAAACCCTCCACGGTGCGACTATCGGCGGAAAGTTGAGCGCAGTAGAGACGCAGGGAGGCAGAAGCAATAGGCCAGAAGATTTTTGGGCAATTGGGCGACTTCTGCATATTTAATAACTGCCAAGTGGCGAGAAAGCCAACACCGCCAAAGACGACGACAAATAAAGCCGCCCAAACTTTCCAAGTGAAACGATGCTGGTATCGAGACCAAAAGAGAAAAAGAAAAGACTTAGTTTTCTCTGGCCAACGAGTCAGGGAGTCTATCGATTCTCGTTTGACTAGATTTTTGGTTAATTCTTTTCCTTTAAACATTCACGACTCCCTGACGGATATTTTAGATAGATTTTACCCTAAGGGCGCTCATTGCCCAACTTCTCAGCAAGATTCAGCTTGTAGAGACTCGACTAATTGGATTAATTGCGTCTCGTTGGCACTATACACTTCCTGGCAAAACTCACAGATGGCTTCCGCTTGTTTATCCTTTTCGATAATGTCTTTTAATTCATCGACCCCAAGGAATTTTAAAGCTCCTAAGGCCCGTTCAAAAGAGCAGTCACAATCAAAACGCAGCATCTGCACAGCTGGAAAAATTTCTAGACCCATATCTCCGAGAAGTTCCTGAAAAATATCTTCTAGACCCTTTCCTGCTCGTAAAAGGGGTGTAAATCCCGTTAATTTTCGCAATCTCGACTCTAAACGAGCCACCAAGACCTCATCCCTGGCGGCCTCTTTCGAGAGAACTTGTAATAAAATTCCCCCAGCTGCCGTTACTCCTGTGGTCGTACCGACAAAAACCCCCACTTGCAAAGCGGAGGGAATTTGTTCCGACTGGTCTAGGTAGTAGGCGATATCTTCCCCCACTTCCCCAGAAACTATCTCGACGATGCTTTCCTGAAGTTCATTTCTCTCCTCACCTTTTTCTTCCCGCAAGACTCGCACATAACCTTTGTTACCCACGGCGCGACCCACATCTAATTTACCCTGAGCATTGGGGAGTAATTCCACCTGGGGACAGTCCACATAACCCCGCACCGTGCCATCGAGTCCAGCATCAACTAAAACACCGCCTAGGGGACCGTCGCCTTTAATGCGAATATTGACCCTAGAACCGGGTTTTTTTAAACTGGAAGCCAAGAGTAAAGCCGATGCCATCGTGCGACCGAGAGCGGCAGTGGCTACGTTAGATAATTTATGTCTTTGGCGGGCTTCTTCGGTTAAACGAGTGGTAATCACTCCTACTACTCTAATTCCGCCATCGGCGGCCGTGGCGCGGATTAATTTATCTGCCATACTACTTACTGTTATCCTTGGAAAACGCTGTCCCGATTTTTAGTTATTCTTTAACTAACTTAACAAAAATTATCAGACAACAATATGTTCGGCAATTTTCAACAAAGTCAGCTGCGTATCGAAATCTCGGCCCGTGAACAGGCTATCCGGGATAGTTTGCTCAAAACTGCTCATCTCCGTCAATGGCTGTGGCCGCAAATGCTCTCGCCCAATCTACCCGATAAATTAGAGGAAGGTTTGACTTTTACCTCTTGGTTAGGTTTAATTCCCGTACAACATCAGGTTTTATTGGCCAATGACCAGTGTTTACGCTTGCTTTTGAGTCAAGGTATCGATGGCTATCACGAATGGTATTGGGGCGATGGTTGGTTACAATCGCGTTTAGAAGGCATTTCTTTCCTTCCCCTCAATCTCGGTCAAACTCTCAGTTTGTTGAAATTACGACTATTTTTGAGCAATCAAAAGTTAGAAGTGAAGGATTTAGGAGTGGCTAGTAAGTAAATCGCACTTTAAAAACCCAATTATCGATTGTCTCTCCCCGCTGCTCACTCTCCTACACCGGGAGAGTGGCTGCACTATGCAGGCCCTGGACTAATGACAGGCTAAGAACAGGGGTCTTCCCCCGACATTTGAGATAAAATCGATCTAGTTAAAAATTTAATTCCGAAACTATGTTCGACGCACTGGCCGACCGCTTAGAAGACGCATGGAAAAAATTACGAGGTCAAGATAAAATCTCCTCGGCCAATATACAAGAAACCCTCAAAGAAGTCCGGCGGGCTTTATTAGAAGCAGATGTTAACCTACAGGTGGTCAAGGGATTTATTGCTGAGGTCGAGAAACAAGCCCTCGGCGCTGAAGTTATTTCTGGAGTCAATCCCGGTCAGCAATTTATCAAAATTGTCTATGATGAATTAGTCAAAATTATGGGGGAAAGTAACGTTCCCCTAGCTCAGGCCGATAAACCCCCCACCGTAATTTTAATGGCCGGGTTGCAAGGGACAGGAAAAACCACCGCCACCGCCAAATTAGCCCTATATCTCCGCAAACAGTCCAAAAGCTGCCTGATGGTGGCCACCGATGTTTACCGTCCCGCGGCCATTGACCAATTAATCACCCTCGGTAAACAGATAAATGTTCCCGTCTTCGAGATGGGTTCTCAGGCTAATCCCGTCGATATCGCCCGTCAAGGTGTGGAAAAAGCCAAAGAATTGGGCGTAGATACCGTTATCATCGACACCGCCGGTCGTTTGCAAATAGACACCCAGATGATGGGCGAACTAGCACAAATCAAGAAAATTGTCAAGCCCGACGACACTTTATTAGTGGTGGATGCCATGACCGGTCAGGAAGCGGCCAGTCTTACCAACACTTTTCACCAACAAATCGGCATCACGGGGGCAATTCTTACTAAACTTGATGGCGATACTCGCGGTGGTGCGGCCTTATCAGTGCGGCAAATATCGGGACAACCGATTAAATTTGTTGGGGTTGGCGAAAAAGTAGAAGCTTTAGAGCCATTTTATCCCGATCGCCTTGCCAGTCGCATCCTCAATATGGGTGATGTCCTGACGCTAGTGGAAAAAGCTCAGGAACAGTTAGACCTAGAAGACGCGGCCAAAATGCAGGCCAAGATTTTAGAGGCTAAGTTTGATTTTAATGACTTCCTCAAACAGATGCGGCTGTTAAAAAATATGGGTTCCCTGGGGGGAGTCTTAAAGTTAATCCCCGGTCTGGGCAAACTGAGCGGTACAGACATCGAAAAGGGCGAAAAAGAGTTAAAACGCACGGAAGCGATGATTAATTCCATGACCACGGAGGAACGCGCTAACCCCGATTTATTGGCTAAGTCTCCTAATCGTCGTCGTCGCATTGCCAAAGGTTCGGGACATCCGGAAACAGAAGTGACCAAACTAATTGCTAATTTCACCAGAATGCGATCGATGATGCAACAGATGGGACGGGGACAAATGCCCGCTATGCCTGGGATGCCCGGGATGGGTGGCGGAATGTTTGGGGGTGGCAATCAACCGGGGTTCCGCGGTCAAGGTGGCAGCCCGAAAAAACCAAAGAAAATCAAGAAAAAGAAAGGTTTTGGCGATTTATAGAGGCTAAAAATGTTGAAATCCAGAGCTTAAACTGAGGTTTCTACCATCGGCTAATTTTATCTCTCTCCCGGGGACAATTTGACCGATTATCGCCCCCTCTTCCCCCACTTTCTCCAACAATTCTCTGGCACTGTCCGGAGGCAAACACAAAACTAACTCAAAGTCTTCACCGCCGTATAAAGCCCATTCTAGAGCTTTTTCGGCTCCTACATATTCTTTCAGGGTTGGATGCAGGGGAATCCTCTCGATTTCGGCACCAACCCCACTACAGCGACAAATTTGCATGATGGCATCTGCTAACCCGTCACTGCTATCCATGCCCGCGATGGGAAATTGCTTGACAATTTTTTGTAAATGTGGTATGCAATCGAGTCTCGGTCGCGGCCGTTGATGAGCTTGGATTAATCGCTTTTTTTGGGCGGAATTTAAATTCCTGCCGGTTTCAGGGTGAAAGAGTAACTCTAATCCAGCCCGCGATAAACCGTGATAACCGGTAATAACGATACTATCGCCAACTTTTGCGTTAAAACGTCTAATTTCTTCATTTTTTGCCACTTGTCCCAGGGCGGTGATGCTGATGTTAATCTCCGTGGCCCGACAGACATCGCCACCAACGATCGCCGTCTGATATACTTGCAGACAAGAGCTAAGACCCCGATAGAGTCCTTCTAGCCAATCGATGGCTAGAGCGGGAGTTAAAGCCAATCCTACCGTAATTCCCAGGGGTTCTGCCCCCATAGCCGCTAAATCGGATAAATTAGCCGCCGCCGCTCGCCAGCCCACATCTTCCGGAGAGGTAGTAAGATTGCTAAAGTGGACGTTATTAACTAAAACATCAGTGGTGACGACGAGAGAGTAACCCTCTTTCAGGGATAAAATCGCCCCATCATCACCGATAATCTCCGCAGGACAATATTTTTGCAGAATCGGTAGCAATCCCTGTTCACCCAAGTCTTTAACGGTTAAATTCATAATTTCTGGGAATTGAACGATGCAGCTTCTAAAAAGTCTTTAGTTAGGGTTTGCGGCAAAAAGTTTTTCGTGGGGGTAGGGTGTGGGGTGTGGGGTGTGGGGTGTAGGGTTTTATCCATTTTCAGGTGGTCAATTACCTAATTTTCAGGGAAAAAGTCCCTAAAATTTCCCCCCAATCACTCCAATGGTCGGCACTTTTTGAGGGAAAAAAAGTCTAAAAGCGTTATCCAACAAGGTTTTTAGATTTATTCAGCAGACCCTAGTTAAGAGGATTGGCGCTGATTTTTTCGTAGGCGCGATCGATAATTCCCCGACCTCGCAAAAAGCCGGTATTAGCCCCCGGACAAAGATAGGAGAGGGTTTCCGGGCTAAAACGGTCTAAAATAGCCCTTTGCGATCGCAATTGCCGCGGCCAGTGGAAAGTTTTCGCGGTCTGTAGGGGTTGCGGTTGACCCTTAGTGTCGGGGAGAAGATGACGACCGGTAAATAAAACCCCCCCGTGACGCTGCCAGTAGAGACAGGAGGAGCCGGGAGAATGGCCGGGAGTCCAAAAACCGCTACAAGTAGGAGATAACTGGATTTGCTGCTGAAAAACGGTAATTTGACGGTGAGGAAGCAGATAAGCTTCCTGTTCCTGTAGAATAATCTCACAATCAAGTAAACTTTGCAGAAGATCGCTCTGTTTCCCCTGACCCCCGCGATGGGTAAAAAATAGGTAACGGACCCCTTTTTCTAGGAGAAAATCCCGCTCGCTCTCCTCGCAGCTAGGACAATCCACCAGAATATTACCAGTATTTTCTACAATAAGATAAGAGGTTCCCCCTAGGGTTTCCCGATTAGGCGAGAAAGCGTATAAACCTTCTAGAATTAATCGAGGGGGTTTTGTGGTTTTGCTAACCTCTAAAGGAGACGATTCGGTTTCCGATCGCATGGTTTGCCTATCCAAATCACAATCAATGCGGTTTATAACTTAGCACGATCGATGACCGGGCTGGCTGAAATTAGCCGCCTTTTACTCAAGAGAAAAGAGCCGATATGGAAATGTGGTTGTTATTAGGGATTCTTGGTGGTTTCACTTATTTTATCGTCAAGCGTAGCGTGGCCAAAATCACGACAACACCAATTTGGTTAATTTGGTTAGTCCTGATGACTCCGGCTCTTATTTGGACCGGCTGGACGTTAATCTATGGAGAGGATACCCCCATGCCGGCATTTTTGCTGATCGGTCCTTTTGTGATCTGCCCTTTTTTGTATTGGTGGCTAGTACAAATGGGTCGGATTACTCCCCAAGAAAGCCCCCCATCACCAGCGGAAACAGCGAATTTAGTCCTAGAAAATCTTGATAATCCTGCACCTAAAAATGATTTAAAACCGATCACTGCCGAAGAGGAAAAATACCTAAGAGATTGTTTTCCTTGGGGTGTTTATTATCTGCAAAATATCGATTATCGTCCCCAAGCAATTCTCTGTCGGGGGAAATTGCGAGCAGTTCCCGAAGAAGCTTATCAAGTGATTAAAAACAATGTGGAAAAGGTTTTTGGTGATCGCTTTTTATTGCTTTTCCAAGAAAGTTTTCAGGGACAACCTTTTTTCGCTCTTGTGGCTAATCCCTGGCAGCAAAAAACAGAAACCATAGAAACTGAAAAAGTTACTCGCCCCCTTCTTGCCCTGGGTTTATTGTTATTAACTATCTTAACTACCACAGTGGTCGGTGCGGGATTAAGTGGCATTACTGCCCAACAATTAGAAAATAATTCTAGTTTAATATTGCAAGGTTTACCCTACAGTTTAGGCTTAATTGCTATTTTAGGACTGCACGAATTCAGTCATTATTTTACAGCAGTTAAATATAAAATTAAAACTACCTTGCCCTATTTTATCCCCATTCCTTTCTTCCTAGGCACCTTCGGGGCTTTTATTCAAATGCGATCGCCTGTACCCACCCGCAAAGCTTTATTTGATGTGGCGGTGGCCGGTCCTTTGGGGGGTATAATTATCGCTATTCCTCTACTGTTTTGGGGGTTGTACCTCTCGGAAATAGTTCCCCTAACTAATCAAAGCAGTTTATTAAATTTTCAGGCGTTAAATCCGCAGTTTTCTTTTCTCTTGTCTATCCTAGCTAAACTAGCCCTCGGCAGTAATTTAATCGCCGGAAAAGCGATCCATTTACATCCTTTAGCGGTAGCTGGTTATGTAGGAATTATCGTTACAGCCCTAAATTTAATGCCCGTGGGTCAATTGGATGGTGGTCATATTGTTCACGCCATGTATGGGCAGAAAACCGCCATAATTATCGGTCAATTAACTCGATTATTCATGTTTATTTTAGCCCTAGTGCAACCAGATTTTTTACTCTGGGCGATTATTCTCTTATTAATGCCAGTCAGCGATCAACCTGCTTTAAATGATGTCACCGAATTGGATAATAAACGAGATTTATTAGGTTTATTTTCCCTGGCTTTGTTATTAAGTATTTTGCTACCCCTTCCCGAAGCGGTGGCCCGTTGGTGGGGGATGTAAGCGACCGCATCAATCAACCTGAGTTCCGGGAAAATTATCGGTCAGTTAGGGGATAAAATCCCTATCTCCTACGTCAATGTGAGTCGATGACCCTCACCCTCGATCACTTTAATCCACAAAGCTGAAGGCTGACAACTGATCACCGATCACTGATATATGGTTCTCAAGGCTAATTCTCGCAGAAAAAAGCGAGTTTCTCTGAAAGCGAAGTTAGGCAAATCTAGGTTAAAATTGCTGGCTATTCCGCTAATTTTGGCGAGTTTAGGCTGGTTATACCACGATTTACGTCAGCAGTGGCTAAAACCGGAAGCGATTTTTGTTTTGGGAGGTCATGCCGATCGAGAACGTTTTGCGGCAAAATTGGCTAAGGAATATCCCGATCTACCGATTTGGGTGTCTTCCGGTAGTCCGCGACGATATGTGAGAAAGATTTTTAAAAAAGCGGGAATTCCCCCAGAACGTCTCCATCTCGATTACAATGCGCGAGATACTGTCACTAACTTTACTAGCCTAGCCGATCAACTGAAAGCCCAAGGTATTGATAGTGTCTATCTAGTCACTTCCGATAATCACATGAGAAGGGCGCGATTAGTGGGAGAAATTGTTTTTGGTAGTCGCGGAATTATGATTAAACCGGTGACTGTTCCCTCCCAATCACCCCCCGAACCCCTAGAAAAGTCCCTCAGAGACGGTTTTAGGGCAATATTATGGGTAATAAGCGGTTCCACCGGGGAATTTTGGCTAGAATCCGCTTCTAGTTCCCATCTCCGATCAAAATAAAATTATCTTGACAAAATACTCACTTTATGTTAAGCAAAAACACCATTTTCGCCATCCTATTGATTTTTGTGCCTATATCGATCGCCGGTTCGCTGTTACACTGGGGCGGAACAGTTGTTTTTATCACCGCTTGTCTAGCCATTATCCCCCTAGCGGCCTACATGGGGGAAGCCACGGAAGCGATTGCGGTGGTGGTCGGGCCAAATATTGGCGGTTTGATGAATGCCACCTTTGGCAATGCCACAGAATTAATTCTCGCCTATGTCGCTTTGCGGGAAGGTTTCATCGATGTGGTAAAAGCGACGATTACTGGCTCAATTATCGGTAATTTACTCTTAGTTATGGGATTATCGATGTTTTTAGGCGGTTTACGCTTCAAAGAACAGGAATTTCAACCAATAACCGCTCGTTTAAATGCCTCAGCCATGAATTTAGCGGTGGTGGCGATTCTTTTACCCACTGCCGTGGAATTTACCTCCACGGGAGTCGGGGAAGCAGTCCTGCAACGTCTATCCGTGGCCGTGGCAGCGGTGTTAATTTTCGTCTATGGTTTAAGTCTCTTATTTTCCATGAAAACCCACACCTATCTCTACGATGTCGGGGTTGCCGGTATCGAGGAGGAAAGCGCCAGAGAAAGAGCCGCAAGGCCGAAAGTCTGGTTTTGGTCTTTGATTTTATTGATCGTTACCATCGCCGTGGCCGTAGAATCGGAGTTATTGGTGGCATCCCTAGAGGAGGCTACGGAACAGCTAGGTTTAACGGCGCTGTTTACCGGGGTAATTCTTTTGCCTATTATCGGTAATGCGGCCGAACACGCTACGGCTGTCACCGTCGCCCTTAAGAATAAAATGGATCTATCGGTATCTGTGGCCGTCGGTTCCAGTATGCAGATCGCCCTGTTTGTGGCTCCAGTTTTGGTTATCATGGGTTATATTATCGGTCAGCCCATGGATCTAAATTTTAATCCCTTTGAGTTAGTGGCAGTGGCTGTAGCGGTGTGGTTGGCTAATTCGATTAGTAGTGATGGGCGATCGAATTGGTTAGAAGGAATGTTACTCTTAGCTACCTATGCTATCCTGGCCTTGGCTTTCTTTTTCCATCCTCTCACCGCTTAAAGTTATTTCTTGGAGATATATAGACAATGACGGACGCTTTCGCTTAAGGGAGTGGTAAAACTGGCAATTTCGAGGATTTTACCACCAGCTTTCCCTAAATTCTTCTCTAAACTCGAACTATCCTCCGACGACCACTGACCACGATAGAGGATAGCGATTCCGGTCTTTTTCAGGAAAGGCAAAGCATAGTTAACACAGATATCCACATTAGCTACCGCTCGCAAACAGACGATATCGTAAGCACAGTTATGTTTAGGGTTTTTCCCGACGATTTCCGCCCGACCTAAACGAGTTTTCGTGTTATTTAACTCTAATTTGTCAATAACTTCTTCAAGAAAATTAATCTTTTTTTGGGTGGAATCCAAGAGAGTCACCGACCAATGGGTATATGCGATCGCAATTGGCACCCCCGGAAATCCGGCCCCAGTCCCCAAATCGATGACTGATAGGGATTTTGTCAATAAATCTGGCTGGGATTTTTGTAACCAAGCTAAACCCGATAAAGAATCCCAAAGATGTTTTTCCCAAAACTCCTCCGGTTGGGTAATTCGAGTGAGATTACAACGTTGATTACCCTCTAAAATCAAGTCATAAAGTTGTTGAAATCGCGCTTGTATGGCCCCATCGGGTTGCCATTCTAGGGTTTCTTGCCAAAGGTCAAATAATTCAGGAAGGATCATTAATTCAGTAATCAAGGTCAGGAGACAGGAGACAGGAGACAGGAGATGGGGGAAGTGGGGAAGTGGGGAAGTGGGGAAGTGGGGAAGTGGGGAAGTGGGGAATTTCAACTAAAAACCCCAATACCCTAAAACCTCAACTATCTGTTTTTTCACTTTTTAATTCCCTCAAATGTCCTTGTTCAATTTTCCAGTGACGGTCAGCAATGGGGAGTAATTCCCCGGCATCGTGACTAACTACTAATAAAGTCCAGTGTTGTTTGAGACTAGCGAGAAGTTTGGCCAATTGACGACGCATAGACCAATCTAAACCGGCCGTAGGTTCATCGAGAAGTAACAGATTAGGCTGCCGGATTAACTGGACAGCGAGAGATAAACGACGCTGTTGACCCCCACTAAGATTGTGGGGAGAAGTATCCAGAGGAATATTTTCTAATCCTACCTCCTTTAAGGCCGCTGTTAGGCGATCGCTTTTAATTTCTGGATGACCGAGACGCAACTCCTCAAGGATGGTTTTACCGCAAAAATGACGTTCGGGAAACTGAAAAACGATTCCTCCTAATTGTTGCAGGTGCAGCACCGTTAATTCTTGGTCGCGCCAGTGAATCGTCCCTCCTGTTTTATCGGCAAAGCCTGCTAAAATTTCCAAAAGAGTCGTTTTTCCGGAACCACTGGGGCCAACAATCAGACCTAATTCTTGGGGGGCTAATTCGAGATTAATCCCCTGTAAAATGGGATTGAGGGCAGCGGGGGGATGATAAACCACATCTTTGAGATAAAGCATTGACAGGAAAATAACTGGAAATTAAGTCTAGAAACTCGTTTCTATTGTGACAGATTTTTTCATTCGCTCAAGGAGACTTTTAACCATGGCGCTGCGGTTAGGTTTAACGAAAAAAATGGCGATCGGTGCTTCGCTGGCTGTTATGGTAGTGGTTAACTGGATTGGTCCCGGTTTAGCTGGAGATCCTTTCCGCAAAACCAATCCCCGACCGATTGGTGATAAGACCGAGGCCGCTTTTAACGCTATTTTTAAACAAGGTAACTATCTAGAGGCAAAAAAATTAATTGTTGAGGCCACAGAAAAGGAACCCCAAGAACCTTTGTCCCATGCTATGCGCGCCTCTCTTGCTTTTACCGACCAGGATTGGAACACCCTAAAAACCTACTCCGAGAAAACTAAGGAAGCGGCCAAGCAAATGCAGGCCAGCGACCCCTTAAGGGGAAATTTGTATCTCGCGGTGGGGAGTTTTTTGGAGGGAACCTACGTTTTTCAAACCGAAGGAGCAGTATCGGCTATCCCCAGACTACAACAGGTGTTTCAGTATTTGGAAACCGCAGAAAAGGTTAATCCTACGGATCCGGAATTGAACCTGTTAAAGGGTTATATGGATTTGATTTTAGCGGTTAATCTGCCCTTTTCTAGTCCTCAAGAGGCAATTCAACGGCTAGAAACCTATGGGAGTCCTGATTACTTGGTTGATCGAGGTATCGCTCTAGCTTACCGGGATTTAAAGCAGTACGATCAGGCTTTGCAGTTTATCGATAACGCTCTGAAAGCGACCCCCGATAATCCGGAATTAATGTATCTCAAAGGTCAAATCCTAAGAATTCAAGGCAATACGGATAAAAATACTGGCTCTTTGAAATTGGCATTAGATTACTTTAATAATGCCCTGAAAAAACAGGAACAACTCCCCGAATCGGTCAAAAAACAGTTAAATCGCGAACACCGTAAGGTACAGGAGGAGATTAAATCCCTAGAAAACACAGCTAATCGTTGAAAAAAGCCTATTATCAGTTATCAGTTTTTGAAGGCAAGAGGCAGCCGTCAAGGGTGCATCTCACATTTGCAGGAATACCGACAATCAGGAATTGTCAGTGACTCTTAGATGATGACAAATGTATCAGCAGCTGCCTGTAAGCATCTCACCGAAAAGCTAATGCGCTCCGGGGTTTGGGGGGTAGAACCCCCCAAAAGCTGGGATTGAGTGATAAAATCGGAAGTAATGCCCGATTTTAGGCGAGAGTTTCGCCGTAAAAATCCCAATTGGTAGATTTACAAAAATGAGATGCACCCGCCGTCCAATTTTGCCAAAACAGAAAATCTCCTCTTATGGTATATAAAGTAAAGGATTATTAAGCTTCGCGGAAGTTTATTAATTAAAGTTCAAAATATATTGACAAAAAAATTGGCTTGTGGTAAGGAGCAGAATTTAGCCAAACCTCCTAGCTGATTTCTTGTCAAGGGTTCACCTAAGTGTAATTGGAGATTTCATGACGGCAACGACGGATAAATTGCATGGGGAGTTGATCACCTCGATCGAGCCAGACTTTAAACTGAAAGATATTATTAAAACCATTCCCAAAGAATATTTCCAGAAAGACCCAGTTAAAGCTTGGTTTGGAGTGATTACGAATATTTTGGCGGTCATTGCGGGTTATGCAATGCTAGTTTATTCTCCCTGGTATTTACTGCCTTTAGCTTGGATTTTCACTGGTACAGCTTTAACGGGATTTTTTGTGATCGCGCATGATTGCGGTCATCGGTCTTTTTCCAATCGACCCTGGGTTAATGATCTTGTCGGTCATATTTTCCTCTTACCGCTTATCTATCCCTTCCACTGCTGGCGTTTCCTGCACGATCGCCATCATACTAAAACTAACATGGTAACTATAGATAATGCTTGGGATCCGTGGGAATTAGAAGCTTTTAACTCGGCCAATCCCTTAGTGCGTCTCTTTTATCGCGGCATTCGCGGACGTTTCTGGTGGCTTGGTTCGATCGCCCACTGGGCTATTCTACACTTCAACATCGAACAATTCAAAGAGAACGAACGGGAAAAAGCGCGCTTTTCGATGATTGTCGTCCTAGTTTTTGCCGCTATTTTTTTCCCAACCCTAATTTTCTACACTGGTGTTTGGGGATTGGTTAAATTTTGGGTGGTACCTTGGTTTGTCTATCATTTTTGGATGAGTACCTTTACCCTTGTCCATCACACGGATCCTGATATTCAATTTTACTATCCCGAAGAGTGGAATCAAGCTTTAGCGCAACTAGAAGGGACAGTTCACTGTAGCTATCCCCGTTGGGTAGAAATTCTCTGTCACGATATTAATGTCCATATCCCCCATCATATCTCGACGGCGATTCCTTCCTATAACCTCCGCAAAGTTCACGCTAGTCTCAAAGAAAATTGGGGTAGTCACCTGAAAGAAACCGAGTTTTCTTGGGCATTAATGCAGCGAATCGTTGATTATTGCCATATTTTCGACTCCGAAACCGCCTACAAAACCTTTAAGGAAAGCCGCGGTTAAATCAGTGATCAGTGATCAGTTATCAGTTATCAGTGGGTAAGTTATCAGCTATCAGATTTGAGTTTGAAGTGACAGTATTAAATAGGGTTTGCGGCAAAAAGTTTTTCTTGGGGGCAGGGTGTGGCCCCCCCAACCCCCCCGACATCGGGGGGGCAGGTGGGGTGTAGGGTTTTACCGATTTTCAGGTGGTCAACTACCTAATTTTCAGGGAAAAAGTACCTGAATTTTCCCCCTGATCACTCCCAGTCCTGGACTTTTTGATTGACAAAAAGTCTAAAAGTTTTACCCAACAAGGTTTTTAGATTTATTTCAGCAAACCCTAAATAGAAGTTTCCTATTACTGTTGACTGATCACTGAAGAAAGATTACCAGTAACTGCGTTTACCATTGGGCATAACTGTTAACCAATTGGTTTTTGCCAGGGCGATTTGTTCTTGAGTTACTTGGGCATCAGAGAGATTAGCCCCGCAAAGATTAGCATCTTTGAGATTAGCGTAGCGAAGATGGGCGCCGGTGAGATTAGCCCCGCGTAAATCGGCCTTTTCTAGGTCTGCATAACCGAGATAGGCATTATTTAAATTGGTACTTTTGAGAATAGCTTGACTGAGATTAGCCCGGCCCAGATCCGCATTGGACAGATTTGCCCCTTGTAAATTAGCTCCTGTTAATTTGGATTGACAGAAATTGACGCCCAAAAGTTTGGCTTTGGCCAGATTGAGATTTGGTAATTCCTCTTGGGCGAAATTGCGCCGGCCGTTATTGTAAGCATCGAGAATCGCTTTTTCATCTAAGCGGGGTTTTTTCTTCAGTAAGGTTAGCTCTGTGCTGCTGCGGGCTTGACTTTTAGTCAATACATTTGTATTAGACAGTGAAAAAGCCATCTGTCCCCCCAGCATATTATCTGGAGAGGCCTCTGGATTTTTATTTTTGGGACGAAATTTAGACTTGAGAGGGACAGAAACGGAGGAAGTGGCTATCGAACCTGAATCTTGTCGGGGGGGCTGGGAAGTAACCATTGGAGCGGCGATTAAACTTTGGGCTAGACTGTCGGCATAAGCCGTCATGTCTAAAGCATCCATTACCTCTTGAGCGGATTTGTAGCGATGACGGACAGAGACTTCCAGCATTGTTTTCAGGACTTTAGCAAACTGGGGACTCACCTTGACTAATTTTTCCCAGAGTAATTCACCTGTATTAATATCAACTTCGATCGCTTTAGGAGATTTGCCCGTGAGTAGATAGAGACAGGTAGCTCCCACCGCGTAGATATCACTAGCGTAAACGGGACGCATGGCCATCTGTTCGGGGGGGGCAAAACCTTGGGTACCCACGGCAAAATTAGTGAAAGCGGTTTGAGAATCGGCATTGGCCATGACGCTATTAACTTGATTTTTGACAGCCCCGAAGTCAATCAGAACCAATTTTCGGTCTGTTTGCCGACGAACTAGGTTAGCGGGTTTGATATCCCGATGAATTACCCTTTGCTCGTGGACATATTGCAAAATCGGCAAGAGTTCACTTAAAAACTGTTTGACTCCCGCTTCGCTAAACGGTCCGCGTTTTTTGACCTCTTGGTGCAGGTTATGACCTTTAACGTATTCTTGAACTAGATAAAACTGTTGATTATCTTCAAAATAGTCCAATAATCGGGGAATCTGCGGATGAACTCCCAGTTTGGCCAAGGTGGCCGCTTCTCGATCAAAAAGTTCCCTCGCCATGCGAAAAACATTAGCATCTTTAGAGGGAGGTTGCAGTTGTTTGACCACACAGAAGGGCTTATCTGGTAGGGACAGATCCGATGAAACAAAAGTTGCCCCAAACCCTCCTTTCCCCAAAATGCCTAGGGTTTGATAGCGGTCGTGCAGAAGAAGTTTTGAACCGCAACTCTCGCAGATTAACGCTGTCGGGGCGTTTTTTGGTTGAGTACAGTTGGGATTAAGGCAGTAGGTCATCTAGAATCACCAATTGACCGATACTTTTTTACTAACACACCTTAACAATGCACTTTAAGAGATTCTCCTCAAGGGGGGTATCTCCCAAAGTCTAAAACCAGAGGCCTCAGACAATCAAAGCGCCTGTAACGCCTTTTTTGTTTGACGCTCCCCGCTCTAAAAAGACGGGGATTCTTCGTTCATTGAGTCTCCGTTAGCAAGCGGGATTTCTCCAACCAACCAAGAGGGAATCTCTCCCGAAGCGTTTAAAGTTTGCGTGCGCCCCACGCTACTTAATCCCTTTTGCAAGATGTTTAAAGCGGCGTTTCTGTCTCGACAATCTGTATATCCACAATGAGGACAAACATGGGTTCGAGTAGATAGCGACTTTTGGACTTTTTGTCCACAATTAGAACAATTTTGAGACGTATTATGAGGTGAGACAGCTATAGTTAACTTGCCGTATTTGTCCCCAAAATACTCTAGCCATTGCCTAAAAACAGACCATCCTGCATCGGTTATCGACTTCGCTAAATGACGATTCTTGACCATGCCTTTGATATTCAAGTTTTCATAGGCGATTAAGTCGTTAGACTTAACTAAACGGAGTGCCACACTCTTGACAAACTCTTCTCGTTGCCTACTTACTCTTAAATGTTTCCGAGCATATCGCTTTCTAGCTTTGTGATAATTACGAGATTGTTTTTTACCCTTACGGTATTTCTTTGACTTTTTTTTATTTAATCGGTTTAGTTGTTTTTCAGCTTTTCGATAGTAGTTCGGACAATCAATTTGATGGCCTTCGCTATCTACTAAGAAAAACTTTAATCCCACATCAATCCCAGTGGCTTTCTGGGAGGGTGTTAAAGGTTTAACCGTGTCTCTGGGGTCTAATTTAATGCAGCACTGCACATAGTAACCATCGGCACGATTCAGGATTCTTACCCGTTTAATCTGGTCTGGTTGATAGTAATTAATATCTCTAGAGCCAATCAGTTTAAGAGTGCCAATACCTTTTTTGTCTGTAAAGGTAATATGGCGTTTATCTTTTGATAGCTTCCATCCAGATACTTTATACTCAACAGAACGGGAATGTTTTTTAAACTTAGGGTAGTTTTTCTTTCCTTTAACTTTATTTTGGCAATTATCGTAAAACCGAGTAATTGCCCGCAAGGTTCTTTCTACGGCAGTCTGGCAAGCATGGGAGTTTAAATCATCAACAAATTTAAACTCTTTCCTTAATGCTGTGTTGTATCGAAATAACTCTGTTTTGCCAACACCCTGATTATCCATCCAATAACGCAGGACTTTATTCCGAACAAATTGGGTTGTCCGTATTGCCTCATTAATGGCTTCTATCTGATTAGGTTTTGGCTTAACCTTGTATTCTAGTACAAACATTTTGACATTGCTCGATCGAGTATCAACATCTTAACACAAAATTCCTTAAGTTGACAATACATATTTAAGCGGAGGGCGGGGCTTGTACCCAAATTTTCGGTCAACTAATGTTAGCTTTTCTTGACAATTAATCATCCCTCATCACTTTTTCACTTTTATCAAAGCGGCCCGGGCCTGTTCGCGGTCATCGAAAGGGATTTTTTCCGTCCCCAAAATTTGATAATCTTCGTGACCTTTACCGGCAATAATTACTCCGTCTCCCGGTTGCGCTGCTTGAATAGCGGTGTCAATGGCCAAAGCGCGATCGCTAATTACCTGCACGGTAATTTCTGGGGGAATGCCAGCGACGATATCCTGAAGGATTCGTTCGGGAGACTCTGTGCGGGGATTATCGGAGGTAACTATGGCTAAATCTGCTAATTCTGCGGCTATTTTACCCATTAACGGTCGTTTTGTCCGATCTCGATCGCCGCCACAACCAAAAACACAAATCATCCGACCAGAAATAAAGGGACGTGTTGCTTTTAAAACATTCTCTAAACTGTCGGGAGTATGGGCATAATCAACAATGACGCTGATATCTTGGTCGGGAGCGGTGCTAACCCGTTCCATCCGCCCCGGTACTCCTGAAAACTGGGGAATTTGAGCGATTACTGTCCCTAAATCTACACCACATTCTAACACTGCCGCCACCGCCGCTAAGAGGTTAGCTAGATTATATTGACCCACCAGAGGAGAAGCAAAGGCTATTTCTCCTTGGGGAGTCACCATCACCCCTTGAACTCCCGTGGGTTGATAGTGTAAATCTTTAGTATAAAAATCGGCACGAGCATCGGACACACTATAGGTTAAAACCTGTTGGGGAGACAGGGAGGCCGCTAAACGTTGACCATATTCATCATCAAGGTTAATAATCGCCTTACCTTGCAGATAATCGGGACTAAATAATTTAGCTTTAGCGGCGAAATAATCCTCCATGTCGAGGTGATAATCGAGATGGTCCCTGGTGAGATTGGTAAACACCGTCACGGGAAAAGTACAACCCTGTACCCGTCCCTGGGCCAGTGCATGGGAACTAACTTCCATGACGGCGATTTCATTGCCGGCGCTCACCGCTTTGGCTAAACTGGCTTGTAACTCGTTAGCGAAAGGGGTGGTATGATTAGCGGTTTCTTGGAATCCTTGCCAACGGGTGTAAAGAGTCCCGAATAAAGCGGTGGGAATCTCTGCTTGGCTGAGAAAATATTCAATTAAATGGGTGGTGGTGGTTTTGCCGTTGGTTCCCGTCACACCGATTAATTTTAGGGTAAGGGCCGGATAATGATAGAATTTAGCAGCGATCGCAGCAGCGGCAGTAACTAAATCTGCCACAACCATTACCGAAGCATCCTCCGGGGGGGGAAATTTAGCTGCGGCTGCCGGGGAGATAATCGCCGCTACGGCCCCGGTTTCCAAAGCGGAACGCCAAAATTCGCCCCCATCGACGCGAGTACCGGGTAAACCGATAAATAAATCTCCCGGTTGACAAGCATGGGAATTAGTAGAAATTCCTGTAATCTCGGTAATAGAAGCGATAGGAGAAGAAATCGGGGAAACCAGAGGGATAGTTGTTAAAAGTTCTTGTAGTTTCATAGTCAGGATTGAATCTAAGGATTGCTGCTTTTAGATTAGCCGATCATCGAAGAGGTTCCTAGTCCGAAATGGGAAGTGGGGGTGTGGGGAAGTGGGGTGTGGGGAAGTGGGGTAGTGGGGTAGTGGGGAAGTGGGGTAGTGGGGTAGTGGGGTAGTGGGGTAGTGGGGTAGTGGGGTGTGGGGTGTGGGGTAGTGGGGTAGTGGGGTAGTGGGGAAGCTGTCTCATCACCCTATCACCCTATCACCCTATGTCCTGCCTTTTGCCTTTTGCCGACCGGCTCCTGATATCTGCGATAAGCTAAAAAAAACAAGGCTATAGCTTGTCAACTATTGACGATTTTCTGCTGACTATTTTCGGGATATTTATATGCAATTCGTCGATTTTCTGGCTCTCATTCATCCTGTCCTAGCGATAGTGGTCGTTTTCCCTATTATCGGCCTCGTAGTTAACTTTGCTTGGCAAACCCGTCAACGTCGCTTAGAAACCAATGCGGGAAATAAAAGTAAAATTCCCCCAGTGGTCGGGCCAGAACATCTACGCTTAGGCCGCTGGTTAACGGGTACAGTGGTAGGGGTTAACCTTTTAGCACTAGCTTACTCGGTCGTTTACGGGTTTAATGGTTTTGTCGATCAACAAAAAGAGGGAAAATTAGACTCCTTTCAGGTCTTTTTTGTGATTTTGATGTTTTTTGTCACCATTGCCTCTTTGGTCTGTCTCTACCGCGCTAGACAAGGCCTCTGGCGCGGAATTTTTGCCACCTTGACTGGCATGGGTTTAATTATTATCGGTGCTCAGGATGGGGTCTGGCGACTCTCGGCCCAATGGTACTGGTCCCACTACTATATCGGCATGGCGGCATCATTACTGATGATTTTCTCTCTGGCCATTGTCGAAGATATCTATAAAGACCGTTCCCATCGTTGGCGCATCGCCCATACAATTCTCAATTGTATTGCTCTGGCTCTCTTTCTGGGACAAGCCATGACCGGTTCGAGGGATTTGCTGGAAATTCCCCTCAGTTGGCAAAAACCGACAATTTATCGCTGTGATTTCACCAATAAAACCTGTCCTGAACCGAAATCCTCAACCCCCCCCACCAACCCGATAAGTTAAAAAAAGGATGGACTGAATCCACCCCTTCTCTATTCAAGTTTTTTAGGGACTGGGAGAGGGTGAAGCAGTCGGGAAATCACACATAGATTCACCCGGAAGGGTATCGATGGGTTCCTCACACCAATTGGCAATCTGACCAAGTCGGGGAAATTGGGGTTTCAGGTCATAGATTAATTCAGTCCATTCTACCCCTTGGGTAACAGCTACAGCACCGCTACTTGAGAGACAGCCTGAAATTTGGCCCCAATTTTTACCCCAGGCAGCACCGATAAAAGTACCATTATCGGTTTTACCGAGGGAATAGTCAGGAGCAAAGATAAACGCTTGTAGTGTTTGGTCTCCTCTCAGACAAATTTGCGCGGAATCTGATTCACTATAGGCATAAATTTGTAGATTGCCCGGTTTACAGCCAGGCTCAGTACCACAATCGTGTTCGATCGCACCGTTAATATTACCTTTAACATAGAAAACTACCCGTTTCCCCGGAGTAATGGTAATCTTCTCGTCATCTTCCTCATCCAAGTTGATATTATTAACAATATACTCGTACACTCCGCTGGGAGATGCTGTGTCTCCCGTTCTGGGAAAAGTTTCAGAACTGGTAAGGTCTCCTAGGCTTGGAATACCGGTGGGAGTCTCCGGTAAATTGGGGAAAAACACACCGACAACTTGTGCTTTGTAGGGGGGGGTTCCAGTGCTGGGCGTTGGAATCTTATCCTGCTTAATATCACATTCTGGCCACGCCACAACCTCCACCACATCCCCTTCAAATTTAGCACCATCGTCCGCCGTTCCCTCACTTATCCATAAAGCTGGGACCGTGGTGCGGTTAAATGCGTGGCGAGGGGCATCAAGAATAGGGATAGTTACCACCACGCGGTTACGGGAGGCGGCATTATCGTCACTATCTCTATCGATAGTAATGTTAGTTATGTCTGTTGCGGCACTTTTGCGGGAAAGTCCTTCGAGGGTGAGAACTCCCATGCCAGTATCAATACGATAATTGTATTCAACCACGCGATAATAACTATTATTACCGAGATCGAGATCAACCCATTGATCTGCGCTCAAATCTCTTAATTCATTGATTTTTTTCTTCAAGGTAACAGCATCGTTGGGATTACTACAGGAGGGGGCGGCGTCGACTAATTTTTTTAAATGTTTTTGTAAATCGGTGGGATCAGTATCCACATCATATCTGGCGTTCTGCCAACAATCGCCGGAAGTACAATTCCTATCAACCGTCGCCATAACTCGAACACTATTGAGTAGATCCTGCACGCGAGCCAGCCCCACTTCGGAACTTGTTAAACTATCAGCCCGGGCTTTTTGGGCAATTACTTTCGATTGGTCCCCTTGGGCGCGCATGATCATAGTCATTCCTGTCACCATCAGGATAAGTCCAATTAACACGGCAAGAGGCAAGGCAAACCCTTTTTCCTTATTAGCCATCAGGTGAAGACATAAACGATTGTTCATAAGCCAGTTCATCTAAGAATGGTTACTTCTATTATAATAATAAATAGCTGGTTATAATTAAATTGAAGATGGATTTTGGGTTCGATCCCCCCTGCCCCCCTTGATAAGGGGGTGCAGCTCCCCCCTTATTAAGCGGGGTATCTGACAGTTTTTAACACCTAACTACTGATCAAGTTTTGCTCAAGTGACAACTGTGATAATACAGGAATAGCCATGTGAGTAAAATCACAGACAAAAGCCAGTTGATAGGATAATCAGCCAGTAATTTTTCGATAAGTAGGTAGGCGTTAAAAATTATCAGACACCCCCCT
>NZ_JAPZQJ010000010.1:0-27265 GCF_027530405.1 Microcystis sp. LE19-41.2A
TAAATTCTCTCTAGCATTTTCTGGCTCTCGGGGTTTAGGTCTCTAATCAATCTCATTGTATTTTCCTGCTGCTTCGTTTTTTTATGTATTATACTTCTTAATTTTTTATTTGGGTAATTAATTTTGCATGACTACTTATATTACTTTGTAAATTATTATGGGAAAGCAATCAACCCTTCTTATGTAAGAGTTATTATTAGTAATAATTGTAACCTCAAATGTATTATGTGTCCCTATCATAGTTCTCTTTTAAAAAAGACCCACACCACTGATTTTTTTCAAAGAAAAAAAGAAATGTCTTGGGAAATGATAGAGAGACTAGCACAGGACTGTGGACAAGCCAAAATTCCTATTTTAATTGGTAGTGTTGAAGAACCATTACTTCATCCCAAACTCGTCGATTTTATCCAACTTTGCCGACAGCAAGGAGTACCCAAAGTTCATCTGACTACAAATGGTCAACTCCTTACTCAAGATTATTCTAAAGCCTTATTAAATGCAGGGTTAACCAGTATTGATATTAGCATTGATGCCGCCACTCCAGACACTTACTTAAAAATTAGAGGTGCTGATTTAAAACGAGTTGAATCTAATATTGTTGGGTTTCTTAAAATAAGAGATCAATTAGGAATTGACTGCGATGTGAGAACATCTTTTGTGAGAAATCAGAATATTACTTCAGAAGAAGAAGAAAACTTTTTGAGTCGTTGGTTAACAAAAGTTAATAGTGTGTTTATTTTAAATTTAGCAGAATATCAAGAAACAAATACGCGACTTAAAAACACAAATCAAGCATCATTACAGGATTCTCTAGAATATTATCAACAAAAATCCCAAGGAAGATGGCCTTGTTTATTTCCTTTTATTGAAATGGCAGTGTTACCCGATGGCAGAATATACTATTGTATTGAAACCTTATTTAGATTAGGTTTTGACCAAGATATTCAAAGTCTAGGAAATTATCATCAACAAACATTATCAGAAATTTGGTCTGGGGAATTATTTCAAAAACTTCGACAAGATTTAATTTTGAAGCAATTAGATGAGAGAAAAGCCTGTCAAAAATGCGATATGTGGAAGTCACAAATAATTCATAAAGAACAACAAAATAAATACCAAGTTATAACCACCACAGTAACAAAAATCTATTCTCAAGTTTAATCGTTGACTAACAATTATTATCCCCAAATAACTAGATATTAAGACTATGCCAGACTATCAAATTATTGAAAAAATACATGAAAGTTCTAATTCTTTGGTTTATCGAGCAATACTAAAACAAAACAATCAGTCAGTTATCCTTAAAATTCTCAAAGAAAACTATCCTAATCCTTTGCAAATCACTCGCTATCAACAGGAATATGAAATTACTCATTCTCTAAATGTAGATACTATTGTTAAAGCTTACGACTTACAGCGATATGAGAATAGTTTAGTCATCTTTTTAGAAGATTTTGACGGTAAATCTTTAAATTTATTAATATCTCAAAGTAAACTAAGCTTAGATAACTTTCTGAAGATCGCCATTAAGATAACTGAAAGTTTAGCTGAAATTCATAAAGCTAACATTATTCACAAAGACATTAACCCTTCTAATATTGTCTATAATCCTCCTAGGGAACAACTCAAAATTATTGACTTTGGTATTTCTACTCGCTTATCTCAAGAATTTTTGACAGTTTCCCCCCCTAATCAACTAGAAGGAACGTTAGCTTATATTGCCCCTGAACAAACAGGGAGAATGAACCGAGGATTAGATTATCGCTGTGATTTTTATTCTCTCGGCGTCACTTTCTACGAACTGTTAACTAATCAACTTCCCTTTCAAACCACTGACCCGATGGAGTTAGTTCATTGTCATATTGCCCAACCCCCTTTACCGATTCATGAACTAATGCCTGATCTTCCTCTAGCTGTCTCCAATATCATTAGCAAATTATTAGTGAAAATGCCAGAGGAAAGATATCAAAGTGCTTGGGGAATTAAAGCAGACTTAGAAAACTGTCTTAATCAATTAAAGACAAAGGGACAAATCTCTCAATTTCCTTTAGGAAGTCAAGATATATCTAAAATATTTCATATTCCCTCAAAACTCTATGGTCGAGAACAGGAAATTAATCAACTTCTCACCGCTTTTGAGAGGGTTAGTCAAGGAACAAAGGAAATATTTCTCATTTCTGGCTATTCAGGGATTGGGAAATCGGTTTTAGTTAGTGAAATTCATAAACCTCTTACAGGTAAACGAGGACAAGTTATCGGAGGAAAATTTGATCAATTACAACGACACATCCCTTATTTTGCTATTTCCAAAGCTTTTTGTATACTGATTAATCAAGTCCTAAGTGAAACAGAAAAAAATCTACAAACTTGGAGGGATAAAATTTTAGAAGTGTTAGATAATAATGGTCAAATTATTATTGATGTCATTCCCGAACTTGAAAAAATTATCGGCAAACAGCCTCCCATTGAACAACTAGGTAAAACTGAAAGTCAAAATAGATTTAACTTATTTTTTAAAAGATTTCTGAGAATTTTTAGTCAAGAAGAACATCCGTTAGTAATTTTTATCGATGATTTACAGTGGGCAGACCCATCATCTTTGAACTTAATTGAGCAATTAATATCCGATCCGGAGCTTCAATATTTTCTTATGATTGGGGCATATCGAGATAATGAAGTCAGTCCAACTCATCCTCTAATGTATACTCTAGAGAAAGTTAAACAAGCACAAGTTCCCATATCAGAGATTACTCTTTCCCCTTTACAACTTAAGCACATTAATCAATTAATTGCTGATACACTCCGTTGTGAAGAAAAACTTTCAAAACCATTGGCTAAATTAGTTGCTAAAAAAACAGGTGGCAATCCTTTTTTTCTGGCTCAACTTCTCTATTTTCTTTACCAAGATAACTTATTAGTATTGAAGACAGAACAATCTCCTCTTAATTCACAAGATAATAAACATGGTTATTGGCAATGGGATATAGAGCAAATTGAACAGGTATCTATCACTGATAATGTCGTTGACTTGATGGTAAGTAAAATTCAAAAATTAGATCAGAAAACTCAAAAACTTCTTAAACTAGCCGCTTGTGTTGGCAATCAATTTAATCTAGAGATGCTTTCTCTTATCAACAATAAGGAGCAAAAAATAACCGCTAGAGAACTACAGACCGCTATTGAGGAAGGCTTAGTAATCCCTTTAGATAGTAATTATAAAGTTTCTCTGCTTTGGAATTCAAAAGAATTATCAAATAAACTATCAGAAACATTTCTTGACTGTTCGATACATATTTCCTACAAATTTTTACATGATCGGGTACAACAAGCGGCTTATTCTGTCATTTCGGATGAACAAAAAAAGCAGATTCATCTACAAATCGGTCACCTACTACTAAACAATACTACAGAAGAAGAGTTGCCGAATAAGATTTTTGATATTGTTAATCAACTTAATGAAGGTTCTGACTTAATTACTGATCAATTAGAAAAAAATGAGTTAGCTAAACTAAATCTTGAAGCAGGTAAAAAAGCTAAAGCATCAACCGCTTATGAAGTAGCATTAAAATATTTAAAATTTGCCATTGAACTCTTAGAGATGTCCCAATGGAATTACCAAAACTCATTAATATTTGAAGTCTATTTAGACTATTTAGAAATTATTTATTTAACAACTAATTTCAAAGAAGTTGAATATTTGTCTAATTTTTTACTGAAAAAAAAATATAATACGCTTGATAAAGTAAAAATATATGAAATCAAAACTTTGTCTGATTTTGCTGAACTTAAACAAGAAAAAGCTATAGAAAACGCATTGATGGCCTTATCCTTACCCGAAATTAACATTAATGTCCCTCAAAATTCTGACGAAATAACCCACCAAATAGAACAAGAGTATTATTGTCTAAAATCTCTTTTGAAAGATAAACAGATTCAAGATTTAGCTAATATTCCACAGCTTACAGATCCTTATAAAATTTCAGCCCTACTAATTTTACAAAAATTAGTTCCTTCTCTAAATACTATCAATTCCCCATTACTAGCTTGGTGCATACTAAAGCAAATTAATCTCTGCATTCAATTTGGTAATCCTCCCCAAGCCTCTGTGAGCTATAGTTTTTATCCTTTATTATACTCTAATGTTATTAGCGATAACGATATTGATTTAGCATATCAGTTTGGTCAACTATCTCTTGAATTACAAGAAAAATATAAAAGTCCGTCACTAGACGCATTGGTAATTCATATGTATTATGGTTTTGCATGGCATTGGAAAGAGTCTTTAAGAACAATTAAGGTACGGGAACAAAATATTAAAGGTGTTCAAAAAGGTAGAAATGTAGGAGACTATTTGTTTGCTTCTTTATGCTTTGTTAATTATTATCTCATTGGTTTATTCGGTGGGTATAATCTAGAAGAACTTTCAGCGGATGGAAAAAAATATCTTCAGTTAATCAATAATTTTCTCATAGATTATTGTATCAAATATGCCAATATATGTCATCAACTGGTCAATAATTTTATTGACCATGAACAATCTGAAATAGTTATTGGTAATTCTTTTTTAGAAGAAGAATATCAGTTAAAAGAATGGTCTGAAAATCAAAATATTTGGTTGTTATTTATTGCTTATTTTGCCAAAACATTTTATTGTTACTTTTTCAAAGAATATGAGCAAGCAATTAATTATGCAATTAAAGTAAAAAAAAGCATTGATACCAACAACAAGTATTTATCAACCCCCCAAGAGAACTTCTACTCTTCTCTGACTTTTCTAGCTAATTATAATTTTTTAGAATCAATTAAACAAAAAGAAATTATCAAAAAAGTTGAAAAGAATCAAGATAGTATGAAAATATGGTCTAGTCATTGTCCAGCAAATTTTCAACATAAATATGATTTAGTCGAAGCAGAAAAAGCGAGAGTTTTAGGTCAAAACTGGAAAGCTCAAGAATTTTATGAAAAAGCCATTCAAGGAGCAAAGAAATATGAATTTATTCATGAAGAAGCCTTAGCTTATGAAAGAGCATCTGAATTTTATTTGGCTTTGGGTAGAGAAGAATTTGGAAAATTGTATCTTAGAAATGCTCATCATTGTTATACTCGTTGGGGTGCAAAGGCCAAAGTTAAACAATTAGAAGAAGAATACCCTCAATATTTATTAGGCATCAGCAATCAAAACAAATCTAAAGGACTTAGTACCACTATTTCAACCACTGGTAATGATGGAGCAGTTCTTGATTTAACCACTATTCTTAAAGCCTCGCAAGCAATTTCTGGAGAAATTAAACTGGAAAATCTCCTAACAAATTTAATGAAAATTGTCATTGAAAATGCAGGAGCTCAGAAAGGTTGTCTGATTTTAGAACAGGAAGGAAATTGGGTCATTGAAGCTCAAGGAACAATTGCTCAAGAAACGGTTAATATCTTACAGCCAATTCCCATAGAATCTATCGACCATGACACTTCAATTCCCATTCTACCCACTAGCATTATTAATTATGTCGCTCGTACAAAAGAAACTATCGTTTTAAATGATGCCACTTCATCAGGTCAATTTACCAACGATTCTTACATTATTGCTAAAAAAACTAAATCCATTCTTTGTACTCCTTTACTCAATCAAGGTCAATTAAAAGGAATTGTTTATTTAGAAAATAATTTAACAACAGGCGCATTTACCTCAGAAAGGGTTGAACTATTAAATATTCTAGCAGCTCAAGCCGCTATCTCTATTGATAACTCCAGACTCTATCAAACCTTAGAACAAAGAGTAGAAGAACGGACAAAAGAACTCACAAACACTTTAGAGGTACTGAAAGCAACCCAAGCAGAACTTATCTTTGAAAATGACCTGCTTAAAAGTGCTGAACAACCTCCCAAATTTGTCTATCAAGTGGGGGGCAGTTTACCGATGGATGCACCGAATTATGTGGTTCGACAAGCTGATCGCAATCTTTATAAAGCTCTCAGACAAGGTCTATTTTGCTATGTTTTAAATGCACGTCAAATGGGAAAATCTAGCTTAATGGTGCGGATGATGAGCCAATTACAAAAGGAGGGAATTAGATGTGCAGTAATTGACTTAACTCGGCTAGGAACAGACAATATTACCCCCGAACAATGGTATAAAGGATTAGCCGTTGATCTGCTCCGCAGTTTTGGATTAATCAAAGAATTGAAAACTTTTAAAGCTTGGTGGAGTGAACAATTAGACCTGCCTCCTGTACAACGATTAGGAGAATTTATAGAAAATTTTCTTCTAGTTAATGACGATTTTAATCAGCGGCAATCTGGAAAATCGACTGTTATATTTATTGATGAAATTGATAGCATTTTAGGGTTAAAATTTGATGTCTCTGACTTTTTTGCTTTGATTCGTTCTTTTTATAACCAGAGAGCGATTCAACCTCAATTTCAAGAGCTAACTTTTGCCTTTTTTGGTGCTACCACACCTTCAGCTTTAATTACTGACCCCCAGAAAACACCTTTTAATATTGGTAACGCTATTGAATTAGCAAGTTTTAAGGAACACGAAGCCCAACCTTTATTATATGGGTTAACAGAAAAAGTCAGCAATCTTCAGACCATGCTCAAACAAGTCTTAAGCTGGACGGGAGGGCAACCTTTCTTAACTCAAAAACTCTGTCAACTGATGCGGGATAGTGAGCAACCAATCCCCTCTAATCAAGAAGAACAATGGTTGGCCAACTTAGTAGCAGAAAAAATTATTCAAGATTGGGAGATGCAGGATCAACCCGAACATTTAAAAACTATTCAAGATCGCCTTCTTCAAAGTCCAAACCGACCCCATTTATTAACCTTGTATCGACAAATTCTCCATCAAGAAGCAATACAGATTGATAACAATCCCTATTTACCTGAGTTGTTTTTATCTGGATTAGTGGTAAAACGCCATGGTAAAATGGACGTTCATAATCGAATTTATCAGACGATATTTAATCATGATTGGCTTGAGCGATCGCTGTCTTAATACCATGGTTCAAAAATTTATTTATACTGAACCAGTATATTGACTTATAAAGTACTTTTGATACAACTGACAACTGACAATTGCTTTATTTTCTCTGAGTTTAATTAAACCCATACTATTAAGTTTATAAGCAATAATTGGATTAACTATCATTGGTTGATTCCCTTGACAAATCTGTTGAAAAACATCGGCAAGTTCTGGTTGTTTTTGTAAAGTGACCCAGTGCAGCTGTAAATGAGAGGAATAAATCCCCGTTGATGTAGTTGCTGATTTGATTAAATCTGGCATCGTGATTCGCTCTTGGCTAAGATGATAAATCGCTAAATGAATCAAGGCAGGATGTCCCCCCACTAAGTCGATCAATTGTTGAATTTCGTTGGTTGCTAATTCATTTAATTGATATTTTTTGGCTAATTCTGCCACTTGTTCTTGATCAAAACCCTGTAACTCTATGGGTAATCCCACATTAAAAGGAGACTGTTCTAATCGCAGAGAAACATAAGATTCTGTGGATTGAACAATAATTAAACGTAATTTCTGCCACAGGGGAGATCGCTTAGATTCTTCATAACAAGCTCGGATTAAAGGTAAAAAATCTTCCGCTACTTTCGGATGTTCAAAGACTCGATGCACTCCATCTAAAGCCAATACTAGTGGCTGTTTGATTTCTCGTAAAATATACTCTTCAAAATAAATTGTCCAACTCATTTTAATTCCTATATCTTCATCCCAATAATCATCTAATTTGGCTTCTAAATTCAACTGCCGAGCGCAATTACGGCAAATCCAGCGTAAGAACTTGTTAAAATTTGCTATAATATCTTGGTCTGCTTTTTGTAAATCTAAACTAACAATTTGATAACCGAATCGTTGTTGACAAGCCTCTAAAATTGTTAATAATAAAGAGGTTTTTCCCCATTTGTTGGGAGCTTTAATGCGTACTAACGCCCCAGATTGTCCGATTTCCTCGATAATTTTTGCTTCAAGTTTTGTTCGTTTTAGATAATAATAAGAATTATAGGGAACAGGAGCATCTGGGTATTCTGGACGCTCATTTTGGAGATATTCATTACCGCAATACTGAAGCGATGTGGAGTTGGTAAAATGAGATTGTAGTCTAGATAAAAAATTTTTCTTATTGATCGGTTCTCCGATCAGTTGCGAGAGTCTATCATAGAGTCCTGGGGCAACTACATTGGCAAGATAGCTGCTACTATAACCATTTTCTTGGGCAATTTCTTGATAGTTCTTTTTCTGCCAAAGTCCTCGCAATAATAATTGTTCTGTGTCATTGAGACAGCGATTCTCAAGCTTGAGCAGTTGCCCATTAAGAATCTCTTGGATTTCCTCGAATTTCATTATTTTTGTCCAAGGTAAGAAGATTTGAAGAAATAGATTGTTTGATTTTCCAGTTCCGTTGCAGCCAGAAATCTTGAATCTTGACATAACGGCAGCGATTCAAACTGGAATTGGTATATTTGACAAACAAGCTGACGAGAACCAGTAACCGACAAAATTGTGCGACGGCAACACCGAGAGGGATTAATTTCCCCCCTTGCTAGGAAATTATAGCATTTCTTGTCAAGGTCAATTACACGGCGAGCAATTATCTCTTGATGATTTCTATCAAAACCCCTAAGTCTTCAGCGTCTAACTCCTCGATAATCCTATTAAGAATTAATTCGGAAAAATCCTCACAGGAGTTGACTAGACAGGGTTTTAGCAATCAGGTGTACTGCATTTCAACTGCCTATTGAGAATTTTAGTACAGTGGCGGCTCCCAATCTTCGCGACAACGGTGAACAGTTACTGTTCAGAGTTCAATACACTTGCTCCCAGAGCTTCTAGGGTTTCTTGCAGCATTTCAGCGCGAGAGACATTACCCTGATCTTTCAATAATTGTAGGCCTTTTTGCCAAATCTCGATCGCCTCATTATAACTACCGAAAACTATATAAGCAACCCCTAGATTTTGGTAAATAGTGGGATTATCCTGGTTTAACTTGAGAGCTTTTTTATAAGCTTTAATCGATTCTGGTAGCCGATGCAGTTGTTTGAGAACCAGTCCTAAATTATAGTAACCATCGGCATAGCTAGGATCAATTTCTACGGTTTTCTCAAAGACAGATAAGGCAGTTTCGTATTTTTCTGCTTCGTATAATAACCCACCGAAATTATTATAAGCACCCAGTTTTAATTTATCTAAAATTGGCTGCTTAATCGCTTTAACAAAATGATCGCCTGATTGCTTAAATTCCTCCACTGAATAATAATAATTAGCGAGATGATAATACAACTCGTATAAAATATGCGGATTAGAGCCATGGCATTTTAAACCGTGTTTGAGCAGCTTAAAACCCTCTTTATCCCTGCCAATCTTCAGATATAACCCTCCCAATTTACTACACACATAGGGATCGTGGGGATGTTGCTGATAAAAACCCTCCATCGCTTTTCTTGCCCGTTCAAACTTATCTAAGCTGGCTATTTTATCGACGGTGTAACCGTAGTGAAAGATAGCAATTTCTGGCAGTTCAACTATTTTCCAACCAGGTTCTTTTTTTAATAAAATAGCCACATGATCATCAATAATTGAGTGATAGGGTCGGGTAAAAGTGACCTGAGGATGTCGGCGAAATAGCCGCGAAATTAGAGAATAAGGTGATTGTACGGCTCCGATTTCATGGCGGATTAAATTAATCACTAAATTTTCCTCTTTTTCCATTGCCCGACGCATTTTCGGTACGATAGCGGCATTTAATTCCTCATCAGCATCAAGGACTAAAATCCAATCGCCAGTAACATATTTTAAAGCCTCATTTCTGGCATCGGAAAAATTACCCCGCCAATCGTAGCTAGGAACTATGGCACCGTAACTTTGAGCAATAGCAATCGTATCATCGGTCGAACCCGTATCCATAACGATCATCTCATCCACCACCCCTTTAACGCTATCCAAACAGCGCCGGAGATTTTCGGCTTCATTTTTGACAATCATGCAGAGACTAAGTTTAGGCATAACTTTACTCACTCTAGCGGTCAATCTTGAGGGATAGCGGCTAATCAATAACCCACTGATTAGCGCTCACCGATTATCGATCATCCTCTGAGTCTACCTTAAACCGTTCTACCGAAGAAAGCAGCTCCCGGGAGATACTCACCAATTTTTGCAGAGAACCCGCCACCCGTTGGGATTCTTGGGAAGTTTCCTGAGCAGTCAACTCCACCGACTGCATAACTTGGGCGACATTGAGGGAATTTTCCCGTTGTTTGACCGTATCGGCGGTAATCGATCGCACCAGCGTATCGATACGATTAGAAACTTGGATAATATCTTCTAGGGACTTCTTCGCCTGTTCCGAGCGCTCGGTGACATCGATAACCTGTTGAATCCCTTCCTCCATCGCCGTCATTACCGAACCCGTTTCCGATTGGATATGTAAAACGATCTGTTCAATTTCCTTAAGCGATTTAGCAGCTCTATCGGCCAACTGACGCACCTCATCGGCCACAACCGCAAAACCGCGGCCCGCCTCTCCTGCTCGCGCCGCTTGAATCGAGGCATTAAGAGCCAATAAATTGGTCCGCGAGGCAATCTGAGAGACTACCGCGACAATTTTCGAGATTTCCTGGGAAGCTTCCGCCAAACGCTTGACTTTTCGCGCCGTTTCTGATACGGTCTCGCGGATTTGTAGAATTCCCGCCACGGTTCTTTCCACGGAATCGCCCCCCTTCAGGGCGGTAATCGAGGAAGTGCGAGCGACTTCTTCGGCTTCTCTGGCGTTTTCTGCCACCCGTTGAATTGAGTCGGTCATCATCTGTACCGAATTAAGGGTGACGGCCAATTCCTCCGCCATCCGCAGGGCATCGCTAGACTGATTGCGGGCGAAAGATTCACTATTGGTACTGCCTTGATTCACCTGTTTTGCCGCTTTTTTCACCTGTCGGACAATTTCGCGCAGGTTTTGGATAGTCAAATTAAAAGCATCGGCCACCGCCCCTAAAACATCGGCGCTTACCTCCGCTTCCACGGTCAGATCCCCCCGAGCCGCTCCTTCCACATCATCGAGAAGTCGAATCACTTGCCGTTGTAAGTCTTCCCGTTCCCGTTCCGTTTCGGCGGCGCGGCGTTGGGCTTCCGTGGTGGTAGTTACCACCACCCGAGCCATCTGATTGAAACGATTGGCCAGTTGACCGAATTCATCTTCCGAGTAGATCGTCGCTTTAGCGTTAAAATTACCTTCCGAGAGATGATCGAATTGGCTTTGCAGATCGTTGAGACTGCGCTTAATCTGACTAATTAGCAACTGTAAACCTAGCCAAGTCAGGGCCATGGTTCCCAGTCCGGTTAATAACATCGTGGTTAGTACCGGTTGACTGAAGGGGGAAAGACTGGCTGAGGCTGGCGGTTTCGGGGCCGGTTTGGGGGCAACATTTTCGGTTTTTGCCTGGCTATTCGGGGCTGGTTTGGCAGCCAAGAGCGTAGAAAGCCAAGAGGTGGTACTAACGGCAAAAATTATGATCACAGGGGTAATACCCGCTAAGGCCGCTAGGATTAGTTGTTTTTTGCCTAAAGAAGCGTTGACAAAAAAGCCTAATTTGCCCGGATTGACTTCCACCACTGGCTTGAGCAAGAGTTCGGAGGCATGGGTAAGATGACTATCTCTTTTGTCATTGGGGGTTTTTAGACGAGAAGGATTAAAACTAGGCTCTCCCACACCAGAACTGGCATTAAGGCGCGCACCGGGTTCGGGGAGAAAACCACCACTTAAAGCTTCCCCCCCCGAAGGGGTAAATAGCTCCCAGTCCCCCAGTCCTTGAACCGTATCCGTCAGAGCCAGTGGGGAAAAACCGTCTAAATCCTCATCATTGAGTTCTGGTTCCCCAAAATCTCCGGTTTCGTCTTCCTCGTATCTTTTTTGAGTGACTCTGCCCTGATTAAGGCCAGTTTTTGCCCCTTGTGGGTGGGTCGATTCCAGGTCAATGGCAAAAGTGCTTTCTTCTAGGGTATCCCTATAGGATAACTCCTGATCTCTACCGGTCAGGGGATTTCCCCCCAGATCAGAGGAAACCATAAAAGTGGCTTCTCCCGTTGACCCTAACTCACCGTCCCACCCTTCCTCCAGCGAGTCAATCTCCGCCGCTTCTAAAAAGGGGAAAGGGGCTTCCCCCTCCGCCGAATCGCTAGACCACTGGGAACCGTGAGAGCCAGGGCCCGGCAGGGTAAGGGAACTAAAGGCGGTTTCCTCCGATTCCTCAAAATCATCGTCATAGGAATGGACTTTACTTACCGTAGGCTCGCTGGGATCCTCCTCATTGAAAAGACTACTATTCCAATCCAGCCCTTTATTTTGTCCATCGGGGTCAGCCCCTTGCGACTTCCTGGGGCGAGAATGGTTAAAACCTTGACCTAGATCGAACGCTGCCTCGCTGTAGGCAATGCTTTCCGTAGCAGCGATCGTAAAATCTCCCTCCTCGGCTTCAAAACGCAATTGCCGAATCTGATCGAGACCACGCTGGGCATAATCGGCTAGATCGGAACTATTGGGAGAATTTTTAGCCAATTGCAGCACTTTTTCGTAACGCTCCTCCGCCAATCTGTATTGTTGTAGTCCTAGATGAATGTGACCCTGTAAAAGCATGACATTGGCATCCTCGGGATACTTGCTGATCATCTCTTTGACAATGACGGCGGCATCCTCAAGGTTGCCCTGGCAATAGGCGGTGTTAGCCTTTCTATAGAGTTTTGCGTATTCTGTCCCTGACGGCATTTGCCCCTCCCCTAGTAAAGTTAAATGAAGTAGTTATAGCGTTTCCTGTTCGCACTAGGTACATTATCGATGTTGAAAAGCTTAATTAGCAAAGGTTTAAGTGTGCCACACAGGTGTGAGAACCGCTATAGTAGTTTCAAGAAAGAATTCCTATAAATCCTATTCTGCTATTTTTTTCAGGTTTTAAGCCGCCCAACGGGCAGAACGGAGTATGGCCAGATGATCGAGTAGTCCTAAGGTTTTTTTTGATTCTTGGCCCAGAATCCACTCCCCCTGCACATAGGGGGCGATCTGAGCGGGAATACTGGCGGCACTACCTAGTTTATCTGGGTCGAGCCATTCCATATCTCCCAAACGTTCCACCGCTAAACCGAGGATCGTTTCCTCTTCTTTGAGCGCAATTATGGGAATTTCGGCTCGATCGGTGTTTAAGCGGCTGCTATCCCCCAAAAATTGCCCGAGATCCGCCACCCAGATCACTTGACCCCGGAGATTGATCGTGCCGAGGAGCAAGGGTGAAGCATTGGGAATCGGGGTAATGCGATCGAGTGGTTGCTGTATTACCTCGCCAATGCCCACGGCACTAAGGGCAAACTCCTCCTGAGAGGGTAGATAAAATCGCAAGTACAGTTCACCGACGGGAGTTTCTAATTCCTGATTGTCGGGGGCGATATCTTGAGCGTTACCAGTAAAAAAATCGGCGTTGTTAAGCATGAGTTTAGTTCTCTTGCAACTAATAATTCGGGCGGCGTTTTTAGCTGTCTTGACCTATACCATAGATACACTGTCTCTGGTGAGGGCGATTTTATCGGCGCAACAGTTGTTTAATGGTATAAATGAACTCAATCGGTTCAAAGGGCTTGACAATGTAGGCATCGGCTCCGATTTTCATGGCCCAATAGCGATCAAAGACTTCCCCTTTCAAGGAACAAATGACCACCGGGACATTTTTGGTTTTTGGATCCGACTTGAGACGACGACACACCTCATAACCATTCATGCGGGGCATGACGATATCGAGGACGACGAGATCGGGATTGAGTCTCTGAATATGTTCGAGGGCTTCTACCCCATCCGTGGCGATCGTGACCTTGATGCCGCTATTGCGGAGTAGATCACAGATCAGTTCCCGTTGCGTTTGGCTGTCTTCTACCAGCAATATTTCGCTCATAACTCCCTACCTAGCTCGGCTGCCAAGAACAACAATGGCAAAAGATGCCCGATAATAGTCCCCTTTGACCGGATGCTCGGAAATTGCTCTCATTTTTGCCTCCAACGCAATCTGAAATTTATCAGGGGTTTCCCTCTAAACAAGGACTTGATTCACCCTTTCGGGTTTCATCTCTATCGTTCCCAATTCTACCAGTGAACTACTCTCAAGGTCGTTGAGAGCTTCCTATTTCACGGGGGATTGCCTCAAGACGGACTTACGCCCAGCTTTTGGTCTTACATCCCCTCTATGGGCAGTATCGCGCTTTTCCTAACGATAATATCTGTAAGGCTTCATTTCTGATATTTATCGCCGCATTTATGTCCCGGTCATGGGTTGTTTTACAATGCACACAAGTCCAATTTCTAACCTCAAGCGGCAAACTACCCACTTGATTTAGACAGACATTACAAGTTTTAGAACTAGGAAAAAACCTATCAACTTCGGTATAAGTTTTTCCTTCCCATTCTGCCTTGTATTTAAGCATTGTACAAAACATTCCCCAACCACAATCACTAATAGCATTGGCTAAATTATGATTGCGTACCATGCCTTTGATATTGAGATTTTCTAACGCAATAACTTGGTTTTCGTTAACTATCTTACGGGATAGTTTGTGCAGAAAATCCTCACGACATCTGGAGATTTTAGAGTTAACTTTAGCTACTTTACCTCTAGCTTTTTGACGGTTGTTACTTCCTTTCTTTTTACGCAATAGCTTTTGTTGTTTCCTTTTTAGGTTACGTTGATGTTTGGCTAAATGTCTAGGATTATCATATTTACTGCCATTGCTGGTAATAGCAAAATGAGTTAATCCTAAATCAATTCCTATGGCTTTACCTTCTATCCCCCCGTCTTCGTCACCACCCTTATCAAGGGTAGAACCCCCCGCCTTCGGCACCCCCTTATCAAGGGGGGCAGGAGGGATTGTCCATCATCAACTAAAATAGAAGCGTAGTATTTTGAGATAGTAACAGTTTTAATTGTTCCTGCAAATTCCCAGTGACGAACACAATAAACCAATCCAATTTGAGGAAGCTTTAGATAATCTCCCTCAAATTTAATATTAGCTGGATAGCTAATTGATTGTTTACCATGTTTAGATTTGAATCTTGGTAGTCTAGCTCGTTTCTCAAAGAAATTTTGATAAGCTTGCGATAAGTTCAAAGCAACAACCTGTAAGCACTGGGAATAAGCATCTGTCAACCACTCATAAGCTTTTTTGAGACTAGGCAATAGTCCTTGAATATAGTTTCGTGTCAGTCCTTTTCCTGTGGTTTTATAGGTTTCTTGGCATAAATTCAGGGAAAATTCCCAAACCAACGACAACAGCCAAAGCTTTTAGCTAAGGCTATTTCTTGCTCGGTATTAGGCTTAAGTCTGAATTTGTACGCTTTGTACATAAGAATTATCAAGAAACTATAACTATGATATAGCGTTTCCCAATCTCATGAGGTACACCAAAATCTTAACTCCTGACTCCTGACTCCTGACTCCTGACTCCTCAAAACCTAAGACTCTGTACCTCACAACTATAGAAGTTGCTATAACATAGTTTTTGAGGAATTGTCTATATGCTGGTCAGCATTCATGAGGTGAACCCTTGGGCGAATTGCTTCGCCCCTTTAAAAGCCCCGTCCCATTGTGCTAAGCGCGAGGGATGAATGCTGACATTCAGTTAAATCCTGTTTAATAAGGTATGGGGGTACTGCGGAGCGCTGGAGCTGCGGAGCGCCAGAGAAACAATCCATCGCTGGTGATCTAGAGATGATGCCCAATCCCGTCCCACTCCCTCTTGATGAGAAACGCTCTCTTCCCTCCTCTTGTCACTAATAATAAATCTGATAAGCTAATTATGTAACATATTTTTCAGTAAGCTTTACGGTTCTTCTGGTTTCTGTGTGGAAACGAGGTCTATACTGATAGTTTCTTCTTTCAAAATAGTCCTAAAAGTCTTGCCCAGTAAACATTTAACCTTACATAAGCAAAAATTATCACACAAAGTCGAGAAGAGCGGCTTTACTGCATTTAAGAGATTGACTACCGAATTTTTTGAGATCAAGATAGTACATCGGCACTGAAAAATCATCAAAAATTTTCCAGTCGGTAAGGAGAAGAATTGAGAACAAATGTATGGATAAAAAAGAAAAACTCGAATGATAGAAATTAAAAAATTTTTGGGATCGGATGGTTACACACCAAACCATAGACCGGCCGCTCCTAGCCTTGATTGCCAACGCTCTCTAAAATCGATGACAAAGACTTTTATTATAGAGGACGACTACTCGTGCTATACCTTGCAGAAGTAAAAAAACAGACTAGAGGTTTTATCGGCGGTTACAAAACCGAATTGAAACTATTGGCCTGTCAGCATAAGGATCAGACGTGGAGTGCCATACCAGGGGAAGATATCCTAACCTACGACGAAACTAACTCCCTGGGTGAAGGTGCGCTTCTCTTGGTAAATTTGAGCAATAATCGTCAACTACAAGGAAACCCGGAATTAGCGGGAGCGGAGATGGTGCGGCAACTGCAAAAGATTTCCCGTTTGATGGAGCGCAGCAAGAAAGATCAAGAGAAAATCGAGCAGTGGAAACAATCCCTCACCTATCAAAGCGAGATTCTCAACCGCCAGAAAATGGAAATGGAGACAAGAATCGAGCAAATTGAACAAATAGAGGCAGAATTAGAGTATTTAGAGCGCAAAAGACAAGAACTGGAAACCCTAAAACAACAATTAAACGAGCAACAGCGACACCTGGAAGAAGGACAAATAAATTGTCACTCCTACCCCAATCTTTCCCCAGAACAACAACAATTTATTCGCTCTCTAGCGGAGCGTTTAGCTGCTCATCATGATCGGGGCAATTCTCCCTCACAAATTCTCCATTCCACTCTTGAATCTGTGCAGGAACAACAGACAATTTTAAATAGTTGTTGGCAGAGTTTAGAGGGGCAGAAAAAAGCTGTAGAAAATCGTCAGGTCGCCAACGATGAAATGCTCGATTATCTAGAAAAAAGAGCTAGGGAATTACAGACGAGTCGCAGGGCTTTGGAAACAGCTAAAATAGAATTACAAATACAAGAAACTGTTCTGAGTCAAAAACAGAAATTATTCGAGCACCTTAACCTCACCCTACAAACCACTGATTCTACTCGACAAATGCTCCTTCGTCTCCTCGGAGGGGAAGAACTAGGTTTTGATGGTAAAATCGATCTAGAAGCTCTTGAACAAATGCCTTTAGAAGAATTGGAGAGCTTAGTTAAGAACTTACAAACAGACCTCAAGCGCTGGGAAATTTTTGTCAACGACCAAGAGGAAGAATTAACTCTCCAATGCCAAACCGTGGAAGAATTAGAAGCAAGAATGGCTACAATAGATCAATCTGAGCGAGCTAATTTAGAAGAAGAATTAGCCGAGGAACAGGAAAAAAAAGGAATGCTGGCGGCAACTTTAGTCGGACAAAGACGTAATCTCCAAGAAAGGCAAGCTATTAGCTCTCAACATCTGAAAATTCTGCAACGGAGACAGGGGATTTCATCCTCAGAAAATACTCAAAAATCTGGCTTTGAACCATTGTTAATGCTGTTGGCCGATAATTATCAAAATAATCTTCAAGAAAGTCAACGTTTAGCAGCAGAAATCAAGGGACTACAAGAGGATTTACAAAAAAGCAGCGATAGTATTGACGGTCAATGGTCGGATTTAGAGCAAAAAACTCGTGAATTTGAAGAACAGGAGCGACAATGGCGCGATACTAATCTGGCATTATTGCGTTTAAAAACTCAGGTACAACAGTACGAAACTTTCCTGCAACCTGTGCAGGATCAACTCGATCAAATCCGTCAAAAACTAGAAACTATCTCCCAGTGGTTGATGCCTATGGAATCTAATGGTAGTGCCTATCATTACGCTATTAACAGTTAGGCTTAATTAGGGTTTGCGGCAAAAAGTTTTTCGTGGGGGTAGGGTGTGGGGTGTAGGGTGTAGGGTGTGGGGCTTTACCGATTTTGAGGGGGTCAATTACCTAGGGTTTGCGGCAAAAAGCTTTTCCTAGGGGCAGGGTGTGGGGTGTGGGGTTTTACCGATTTTCAGGTGGTCAATTACCTAATTTTCAGGGAAAAATTCCCGGAATTTTCCCCCCAATCACTCCAATGGTCGGCACTTTTTGATTTCAAACAAGCTTAAAGATATTATCCAACAAGGTTTTTAGATTTATTCAGGAAGCCCTAATTAGGGCTTCCTGAATAAATAATACAGGGCAATCTGGACATAGATTTCGCCGTTTTTGCCGAGCAATGATAACTTTTATAGCTTTTTATCTATGGATAAAATAATTTAGAGCAATTCAACTCTAGGTTAGATGTGGTATAGACTAGGATTAGTAATTTATACTCAGATAGCCATGAGACAATCCGATCGAGAAATAATGATTTTAGCGGCTTTGGCCTCCCTCTTAGGGGTGGTGGCGGAAGTGGCGATCGCTTTTTAGATAAAAAAAACTGATTTATGAGGTTAAAGTCGGGCAAAATTGGCAATCAATGCCGAGGAAAGATATCGATAGAATGCTTGTGACAGGGGCAGCAATTGCGATCGCCTCAATCAGCGAAATTAAAGCATGAGTATTAGTGTAACGGGTCAGGTAAAAAGAATCGAAATAGGCACGGGAACTTGGGCATTAATTGCCGATAACGGTCAAACCTACGAATTAATAGACCCTCCCGCCGAATTAACCCAAAAAAAGGCAAAAGTGACAGTTATAGGTCAAATTCGCTCAGATGTGATGACCCTGGCCATGATCGGGCCAGTTTTACAAGTGATCTCCTTTCAATCCCTGCCATGAAGCCAAAAAATACTGCTTAAAAAAGGGTAAAATCGTTTTTTTAAGCCTGTAATCTCGAAAAATTGCCGTAATTGTCCCTCAGCTATCCCAGAAAGAAAAATTGTCAAGAATACCCTAGAGGTTGATTTTTTCGAGAATAATCTCGAAATTTTGGATAATAATACTACAATAGACAGCAACTTTGTCTTAGGAACATCGGAATAACCTAAACCGATCTGTCTGATTGGTTTAACTCGTAGTTACCTAAGTTGGCGTGAGGAGAGGACTGAATGAATTTGCGCGATAATGCTTTAACGATTCTGCAAGAAACGAGTCGAACTTTTTATATTCCCATAAGTCGTTTACCAGATCGTCTGCTCGAGGCAGTAGCCTCAGCTTATCTCTGTATGAGGGCGATCGATGAAGTAGAAGACCATCCCGACCTAGATAACTTCAGTAAAGCCCAGATATTAAGACAAATTAGCCTGAATTTACAAGCAGGTACTGAAAATTCTACCAAAGAGGATTTTACTTTTGGCTTAGTCCATCGGGAGATTTTGCCAGAAGTAACCCTGAGAATTGGCGAATGGGCCCTGTTAGCACCGGATTCGATCGCCCCCCGGGTTTGGGATGCCACGGCGGCCATGGCCGATCGCATGGCCTACTGGGCCGGGAATAACTGGGATATTCGCACAGAAATAGAATTAGATCAATATACCTTTAGTGTGGCCGGTGCGGTGGGTTTATTGCTGTCTGACCTCTGGAATTGGTACGACGGCACTCAAACTAATCGGAGTTATGCCATCGGTTTTGGCCGGGGTTTACAAGCGGTTAATATCGCCCGCAACCATGGCGAGGATCTGCGCCGGGGGGTAAGTTTTCTGCCCCAGGGTTGGACAATTAGTGATATTCATAATTATGCCCGTCGTAATCTGAAATTAGCCGATTATTACACTCAATCGCTGCCGAAAGGGCCGGCCCTTGATTTTTGTAAGATTCCCCTCGCTTTAGCCCATGGCACTCTCGAAGTTCTAGCTTTAGGTAAGGAAAAACTCAGCCGCAGCGATGTCATCGCTTTGGTACAACAAATTACCCGTTAGAGGAAATCACAATTAGGGTTGGCTGAATAAATCTAAAAACCTTGTTGGGTAAGACTTTTAGACTTTTTGTCAATCAAAAAGTACCGGACTGGGAGTGATCAGGGGGAAAATCCCTGGACTTTTTCCCTGAAAATTAGGTAGTTGACCACCTGAAAATCGGTAAAACCCCACACCCCACACCCCACATTCCACACCCTGCCCCCAAGAAAAACTTTTTGCCGCAAACCCCAATTAAAATTGCCCACGATCGCTCTTCCAAAGTCAGGAATCACAAGCGTGGGCAAAAAACCGGTGAAGTTCAGTAACTTAGAACAAACCGAGAGTTAAAGATATATCGATGGGGAAAGTGGCACCAATACCTAACCAAATCGTGACCACAGTACCAAATAGGAAGATAGCGGTAGCGACGGGACGACGGAAGGGATTTTGGAATTTATTGACGCTTTCAATAAAAGGAACTAACATCAAGCCTAGGGGAACGCCGGCCATGCAAGCGATACCTAAGAGTTTGTTAGGAAGAATACGGAGAATTTGGAAAACGGGATAAAGATACCACTCTGGCAGAATTTCTAGGGGAGTAGCGAAAGGATCGGCAGGTTCACCGATCATGGTGGGATCCATAATCGCTAAACCGGTGCAGAGTCCGATCGTACCAAAGATAACTACCGGGAAGACATAGAGTAGATCGTTAGGCCAAGCGGGTTCACCGTAGTAGTTGTGACCCATCCCTTTAGCCAACTTAGCGCGCAGAGCGGGATCGCTGAGATCGGGCTTTTTTAATGTGGACATGGATAATGTCTCCTAAAAATGATTTCGGATCGACAGAGATATTTTTCTGAATTATAGAGGCCCAGAAATGCCTTGTTTACGGATCATCAAGAAATGTAGCAACATGAAGACCGCGATCGACCAGGGTAGTACAAAGGTATGCAAGCTGTAGAAACGGGTTAAAGTTGCTTGACCGACGCTTTCGCTACCGCGCATCAGGGTGACGAGTTGATCACCGACGACGGGAATAGCAGCAGGTACACCGGAAACAATTTTAACCGCCCAGTAACCCACCTGATCCCAGGGTAAGGAGTAACCAGTGACACCGAAGCTAACGGTGATTACGGCCAGGACAACCCCAGTTACCCAGGTTAATTCCCGAGGTTTTTTGAATCCACCGGTCAGATAGACGCGGAAAACGTGCAGGATCATCATTAACACCATCATACTGGCGGACCAGCGATGGATAGAACGAATTAACCAGCCAAAGTTAACTTCGTTCATGATGTACTGTACGGAGGAGAGGGCCTCTGCTACGGTGGGTTTGTAGTAGAAGGTCATGGCGAAACCAGTGGCAAACTGGATCACGAAGCACACAAGGGTGATACCACCCAGACAGTAGAAGATATTGACGTGGGGGGGAACGTATTTGGTGCTGATATCATCAGCGATCCCTTGAATTTCTAAGCGTTCCTCAAACCATTGATAGGCTTTAGAATCCGTTACTTGTTTGGTAAACATCGCGTAACCAGTAAGAAAAATGAAAGATTTAAGGTGTGACCTTTAAAAAATGTAACACAGTTTTCAGGGCTAATTCTCGCTCCGGTCAGGTTTCTCCACTGGTGGGGATCAATCTGTGATCGCCAGTCCCGAAAAACGTAACTTCCTAAAATTTCCCTTAAAATGTCTCCTAGACTACAAAAAATCGGGCTAATTGTCCGACACTGGGAATAGGTAAGGTTGACAGCTAGTTACTGATTTGCTCACATTGACCTACATACGCCACTATTTAGGCGAACGTTTGTGACCCTAAGAAAAGCCGTTGAGCTATGGGGATTACATCCCAATACATTAAGAGAATATGCCGATGAAGGGAAAATCAAAAGTATCAAAAACGAAGCAGGGCAACGATTGTACGATGTCCAGTCTTACGTCAATGGTGCAGCTAGAGCTTCCCTTGTTTGCTACTGCCGAGTCAGTTCAATCAAGCAACGAGATGACCTTGAGAGACAAGTCAGCTTTATGCGCGGATTCTATCCAGAGGAAGAAATCATCAAAGACATCGATAGTGGGCTTAACTTCCAAAGAAAAGGACTTAGAGCCATACTGGACAGATGATTGTGGGGAAATAAACTCACAATTGTTATGTCCACACTGGACAGATTATGCCGATTTAGATTCGAGCTTATACAGTATATGGTCGAACAAAACGGTGGCAAAATCTTGGTTCTCGACCAAACTGTTCACAGTCCCGAATCAGAACTTACAGCAGACTTGTTATAAATACTTCACATCTTCTCTTGCCGAATGCCCAGACTCAGGAAGTACGCTCAAAAAATCAAAGAAAGTGCGGATTTATCCAACAACAGAACAGAAGAAACTGATGAAACACTGGTGGGGAGTATCTCGGTTTGTCTTCAACCAAACCATTAAATATCTACAGGAACCAGGTAGAAAAGCTAATTGGAAGGCTATCAAGACGGGAATCATTAATGATTTACCAGAATGGGCTAAAGAAGTCCCCTACCAGATTAAATCAATAGCAGTCAAAGACGCTTGTGAAGCCGTTAAAAATGCTCAAAGAAAATATCAAAAAACTGGGGAAATCCAGAAAGTAAAATTCCCTTCCCGTAAAGATAAACAGCAATCCTGTTATATTCCTAAGTCAGCCATTTCAGCAAAAGGAATATATCACACAAAATTAGGGCAAATACGCTTCACCGAATCACTGCCCGACAATTTTGGGGATAGCCGATTAGTATCCAGAAATGGACAATACTATTTAGCTATTCCCCATGAGGTGCAACGATGGGAATCCGATAACCAAGGACGCATTGTCGCCCTAGACCCCGGTGTTAGAGATTTTCTGGCACTATTCTCGCCTAATAGTTTTGGCTCAATCGGGAGTCAGGATATAGGTAAAATCCAACGATTATGCTATCACCTTGATGATTTAATTTCTCGTTCTACCAAAGTTAATGCTAAAACCAGAAACCGTTATCGAAAAGCAGCTAATCGACTAAGAAATAAAATCAGGAATTTAGTAGATGAACTTCATCATCAAGTTGCTAGATTCCTAGTTGATAACTTTGATGTGATTCTTTTGCCTACTTTTGAAGTGTCAGAAATGGTTCTAAAAAATAGCAGGAAGATTCGCTCAAAATCTGTTAGACAGATGCTTAACTGGTCTCATTACCGATTTAAGCAATTTCTCAAGCATAAGGCTTTTGAGATGGGTAAATTAGTAATAGACTGCTGTGAAGCCTATACGTCGAAAACAGTTAGCTGGACTGGTGAATTAATACATAACTTAGGGGGAAAAAAAGTCATTAAATCCAAGATTGATGGCAAGAAGATGGATAGAGATATTAATGGCGCACGAGGAATTTTTCTTCGTGCTTTGGGAGATACCCCCTCTTTAAGAGACTCTCTTAGAGTGCATTGTTAATGTATGTTAGCAAAAAAGTATCGGTATGAAATGAGGTCAGTGTGCTATTAAATACCTACGATCCCGAAGGCTTCTACGACGAACTATTCTTAGATGATGGTCAACCTCGTCCCCACTCCTCCCCTTTAATCAAATGGTTGCAGAATCTGCCACCCCGAGAACTTCAACAACACCGGGAAACCGCTCAGTCGGCCCTGTTTGAATTGGGGGTGACTTTCAATGTCTATAGCGACAATCAAGGGGTAGAAAAAATCTTTCCTTTTGATATTATTCCCCGAATTGTCGCGGCTGAGGACTGGGATTATTTGGAAAGAGGACTGAAACAACGCATCAAAGCTCTCAATCTTTTTCTCTCCGATATCTACAATGACCAGTTAATCATTAAAGATGGCATTATTCCCTCCGAATTAATCGCCTCGGCGACGGGATTTCTGAAACCCTGTCTGGGACTGAAACCCGCCGGAGGTATCTGGTGTCACATCACGGGAACCGATTTAGTCCGCGATAAAGATGGTCAATGGTACGTTTTAGAGGATAATTTGCGGGTTCCTTCCGGTATTTCTTATGTCCTCGAAAATCGTCGGGTAATGAAAAGCACCTTCCCCGATATTTTCCAGACAATGAATGTTAAACCGGTGGATGATTATCCTTCCCATCTGTTGGAAACTCTCCTTAATTTAGCCCCACTCCAATTACCTAATCCCACCGTAGTGGTTTTGACCCCCGGAACCTATAATTCTGCCTACTTTGAACATTCTTTTATCGCCCAACAAATGGGGGTAGAATTAGTGGAAGGGCGTGATTTGGTCGTCTTTGATGGTTATCTACAAATGAAAACCACCAAGGGATTAAGACGGGTAGATGTGGTATATCGTCGCCTCGATGATGACTTTTTAGATCCGGCGGTTTTTCGTCCCGATTCGATGTTAGGTGTACCCGGATTATTAAAAGTTTTTCAGGAAGGCCGCGTCGCTTTAGCTAATGCTCCTGGTACGGGAGTCGCTGATGATAAGGTTATTTATGCTTTTGTCCCCGATATGATTCGTTATTATCTGGGAGAAGAAGCGATTTTAAATAACGTTCCTACCTATCTTTGTTGGCGAGAAAAGGACTTAGATTATGTCTTAAATAATCTCGATAAGTTAGTTGTGAAAGCTGCCAATGAATCGGGAGGTTATGGGATGTTAGTCGGTTCTCAAGCTACCTCGAAAGAACGAGAAGAATTTGCCCCACGCATTGCCGCTAATCCCCGCAATTACATCGCTCAACCAGTGTTAAGTCTTTCTAGGGTTCCAACTTTAATTGACACGGAAATTGAAGGTCGTCATGTGGATTTACGGCCCTATATTCTCCATCGGGGCGATGAAATTTATGTGCATCCCGGGGGGTTAACTCGCGTGGCTTTGAAAAAGGGTTCTTTAGTGGTTAATTCTTCTCAAGGTGGCGGCAGTAAAGACACTTGGGTTCTCACCAAGTAATAAGGACAATCCTCAAAATTTTGGTGGGTTACGGCGAAAATTAAATCATCAGTCAACTGCGTAAATTATTGTCGCCTAACCCACCCTACCCTTTTCACTTTTTCCTGGTTAATTATGCTTAGTAGAGTTGCCTATTCAATTTATTGGTTAAATCGCTATCAGGACAATCCTCAAAATTTTGGTGGGTTACGGCGAAAATTAAATCATCAGTCAACTGCGTAAATTATTGTCGCCTAACCCACCCTACCCTTTTCTTTTTCCTGGTTAATTATGCTTAGTAGAGTTGCCGATTCAATTTATTGGTTAAATCGCTATATTGAACGGGCAGAAAATGTCGCCCGGTTTATGGATGTTAACCTTAATTTAATGTTAGATGTACCTACCAGTGTTTTGCAACAGTGGGAACCCTTGGTTTTAACCACGGGAGATTTAGAACAATTCAAGAAACGTTACGGCACAGCCACCGCAGAAAATGTGATCAATTTCTTGACATTTGACACGGAATATAGTAACTCAATTATCTCTTGTTTGCGCTGGGCCAGAGAAAATGCTCGGTCAGTTCGCGAGATTATTTCTTCGGAAATGTGGGAACAGGTTAATGGTTTTTTCTTGATGGTAAAAGATGCTTCCTCTTACCATCCTCAAACTACTTTACCTAACTTTTTTACTCAAGTTAAATTGGCTAGTCACCGTTTTGCGGGGGTAATGGATGCGACGATGACTCATAATGAAGGTTGGCATTTTGGCGTTATGGGAAGATTACAGGAACGCGCCGATAAAACCGCCAGAATTCTTGATGTTAAATACTATTATCTCTTACCTTCCGCTCAATGGGTAGGAACTTCTCTAGACCAAATTCAATGGATTGCTTTACTGCGGTCGGTGAGTGCCTACGAAATGTATCGTAAATGTCAACGACGGATTACTCCTAGTGACGTGGCTGAATTTTTAATTCTTAATCGAGAATTTCCTCGTTCAATTCACTTTTGTCTGCGGGAATTAGACCACTGTTTGCATCAAGTTACAGGGACTCCTATAGGAACTTGGGGGAATTCGGTAGAAAGAAGTTTAGGGCGACTTTGTGCGGAAATGAGCTATCTAACTATCGAGGATATTATTGAAATGGGATTACATGAATTCCTCGACCATATTCAAAAAAGAGTTAATGATGTGGGAATAAAAATGACAGAAACTTTCTTTGTTTTTAATCCCGAACTTGCCTCACCTCTGCCAGTAAATAACTTTCAATATCAATCCCAATTAACAACTTAATGCGTTATCACATTCGGCATCAAACCAACTATTTCTATAATCAACCCGTGATTTTATCGCCTCATCTGCTGCGCTTACGACCAAAATCCGATGGTGGGCAAACTTTGCGAGAGTTCACGCTCAAAATTAACCCAGAACCTTTAACGATAACTAATATTATTGACCTCGATGGTAATTCTTGTTTACAAATTTGGTTTAATCAACCGACGGAAGAATTATTGATTGATGTGGTCAGTGAAGTGGAAACCCATGGGGTTAATCCTTTTCAGTATTTGTTGGAACCTTGGGCGACCTGTTTACCCTTTGATTATCCTATTTCTCTCCACAGTCAATTACAACCCTACAGACAATTCTATGGGTTAAATAATGACCCTGATATGGCAGCATTAGCCCAAGAAATTATGCAGGAAACTGAGGGACAGGTGCTATCTTTCCTGTTTAATCTTAATGACAAAATTTACCGCAATTGTCAGCAAATTATTCGTCTTACTGGAGAACCCTATCTACCCGGAAACACTTGGAAAAATAAGCAGGGTTCCTGTCGCGATTTTGTGGTTTTATTTATGGATGTGTGTCGCTGTGTGGGATTAGCTTCCCGTTTTGTCAGTGGCTATCAAGAAGGAGATTTAGACCAAGAAGAAAGACATTTACACGCTTGGGTAGAGGTGTATTTGCCGGGGGGCGGCTGGAAAGGCTATGATCCTAGCCATGGATTAGCGGTGAGTGACCGTCATATAAGCCTCGTTTCTAGTCCAATTCCCCGTTATTGCGCGCCGGTAGAGGGAAATGCTCGACCGGTTAATCTCGGTCATCAAGTGATAGAATCTCAGCTATCATCGACAATTTCCATCGATTTGTTATCTTGAGGATGATTCTTTATGGCTAAAGGATTTGGCACAGCAACAAAAGGACATTTAGGCTATGTTTTATCTTGAATGTCGGGGTGAAGACCCTCGCTTTTAGCGACGGGATGAAACCCCGACCAGTATAAAACAGCGAAGCACGACATTTCGACAGGCTCAATGTAAAAGCTCAATGTTCACTAAAATCTTGACAATCCGATGCTCTACAGGTTAACTTAAAATAAGTTGTTTGAGGTCGATAAACAATGATTGTCTTAGAAATGAAAGCCGTGGTTAAACCAAGTCAGTGTTCTGCCATTGATGAAGCTATTCGTACAGT
>NZ_JAPZQJ010000126.1:0-3426 GCF_027530405.1 Microcystis sp. LE19-41.2A
TCCCTCAAAACGACGAATATAAGCGGCATTAGCGGCTCGATCATAGTCTATTTTCATAGTTGCTCCTTTAATCGGCGTTCAAAATGGACAGTTACCAAAAGATTATAATTACTAAGTAGGTAGGCGTTAAAAATTATCAGAAACCCCCCTTATCAAGGGGAGCAGGGGGGATCGGCACCCCCCTTATCAAGGGGGGACTAAGGGGGGATCGAACCTAAAATCCATTTTTAATTTAATTATAACCAGCTACTTATACTGTTCACATCAAACAAAAATACCCATGAAAACTAGACAAGAATACCTCAACGCCCTAGTCAACTTTGACCAACCCCTATCAACTATCCTCCCTATCCTAAAAACCTTTCCTTGGGACAGTAGCGAAGCAATTATCACCCTAAAAAAAGAGCATCTGATCGATATTCTCGATCGCTATCTTAATAACGCTCTATCTGCCACCGACCTAGAAAACTGGGCCGATGCCATCGAATGCAGAGAAGATATCGCCTATAAAACAGATGAGGAAAATCTCATCAATGACATCATCTTTGACCTCGCTAACCCGACCTTAAACGATCCACTATCACCAAAAACAATCGAACAATACATCAGCCAACTTTCCCATTTAAAGTCTTCCTTAATTGCTTAAAAAATAGGCTTCTTCTTTGTGAATTTTAATGCGGGTTTACTTGAATCTCAATTTTGTCCGAGGGGTTGAATTTAATTTCCTCAACAACGTAGGAACTCTTACTCGCCACCCCTTCGATCCCTCTTATTTCTAGAGGATCTAGCGAGGTTATAGTTACTTCCGCTTTTCCTTCATTAACATCAACAATTTTGAAGTTCTGTAGGGGTTCCGTCCAGCTTTGTCTATTCTGGTTTGGATTGCTTGATCCCCCTTCCCCACGAATAACAAGCTCTCCGCTTTTGATAATAACCTTGCCTTGAAACTCTATCTGTTTGATCTCTTTCATTGCCACTTCTTTTGTTTTTGATTCTCTCCCTAAAGCGATCGTTTTTGCTTGGGAATCGAACTTGATTAATCTCCCAGATAGAGAAGTGCCATTTTTTAAAGATACATTTGTATCATCTGGTATGAATACGGGAATTTTCTTGACGGGAGATCGATCGCCGGTGGTTGGTAGATGATAGCCAGCAAGAGAGGCGATAAAAACTAGGCTAGTTGCGGTTATTATTGGGTAGAGTTTTTTCATCTTTACCTTGCCTGAATGATCGGGATTTAGTTGGTTCTGTTTTCGATCTTGGATGCGGTGGGTTAGGAGTAACAGTAACCCAACCTAGGGTTTTTTCTAGAGGGTTTTTTCCATATTTTAGCGTCGGGATTGTCAAAGGGGAAGCGTTTTATCTTCTCTTTATGTTAAAACTTATGAAGGTACTCCTTTACGCGGTGGACGATAGAAATATGACTCTACAAGAGCTAATGCGGTGGGCGGAAAAATTATCCTCGATCGAGAAACGGCAACTGATCGAAAAAATTACCGCAGAAATGGCATCGGAATCGGCAGAAGTTAATCAACCCCGTCCATCTTTAGGGGGTATATGCGCCGATTTAGGACAGGCTCCCTCGGCTGAAGATATCGATAAAACCCGACGAGAAGCGTGGGGAGATTTTACGGCAGAGGATATTTAAGTGTTAAAAGCAAGTTTTAAGTAGGTAGGCGTTAAAAATTATCATACACCCCCCTTATCAAGGGCGCAGGGGGGATCGGCACCCCCCTTATCAAGGGGGGACTAAGGGGGGATCGAACCTATTCCCCGAATATAATTGGATGCGGTGGGTTAGCGATATTCGTAACCCAACCTGCGGTTTTTGTCAATATATTTTTACTTTCCGAAACCTTTGTTCGGGCGGTTTTGTTTGGCAATACGGAGGGCTTTTCCGGTTTTGCCATCCTGTAGTGCGATCCGCATCGATCGCTTTTTCTGGTAGGATTGAATATCCGCCGCTAACGGATGATCGTTATCGATGCGTAGATGGGTTAAAGAACAGATAAGACCCGTTTGTTTTCCCAATTCATTTTTTAGGGAACAAATAATTCCCCCCTCGTCTCCAGTGTAGAAAATTTTATCGATCGAAAACTGGTGATCGGGTTTGTATCGCTCGCCTTTTGTTTCAGCTATTTTTAACGTTTCGGGAGTTGCACGCACAGGGATTGGTAAACTCGCTTCCATTTTCTCAATTAAAAAACGAACTTGTCGGGGATCGTCGATCGACATGGGTTATTCTCCTTGATAAAATACAAAGAACTGGCGATAGAACCCGGTCGATCGAGTAGGATAGCGATCGAAAACGCCAATCAGGGACATTTTGCCGTGAGCGCTCCGAATTCTCCCCCTCCCGGAACACAGATACTAGGAACCTTCGCCAGTCTTCTCGGTTTGCTGGGGATTTTTCTCTATTTTACGGGATGGATCTATCGGTGGGCCTATTTCGGCTGGTTTCGCCTTGAGATTAACCGTCTGGACTTGCCCTTGCGTTCCTTCCTTTTCGTGCCGATACAGGTCTTCTGTGGCGATTTCGGGGCGTTGCTGCGAACGTTTCTGGCACTGGTTGCCGTTGCCTTTGCGATTCAATTTACCCTCTGGATTTTGTCTCCCCTGCCATCCTATTCAATTGTCAGTCAATCTAAACGTAAATTTCATCAAAAATTTCACCCTCTAGGTTTATTAGTCCGGGGAATTCCCGAATCTCTCCGAAAAGATTTGATCGCTGTTATTTGGCTATTAATTATTCTTTTTTGGTTAGCTCGAATTCAGGGATCGATCGATGCCCGTCGCGATGCAATTAATGATAGTTCTACCTTACCAGTTATCACTTTAGTTTTACCAGAAAAACAGATAGCGATCGGTCGGAATCCAGAGGATGTTTTTACCGATCCTTCTCTCAAAGGTTATCGAATTATCGGTGAGACCAAATTACTCGAAGAGCTGCGGGGAAAAGAAACGAATGATAGTAAAGTCAATCCCCCGCGAGTTTGGCGGTTATTAATCCAAAATAATAATTAGACTTATGTTTTTCGCGGGTTATCCCCTCAGTCGGCAGACAATGAACGTCCGGCGATTCTAGCCATTCGCGAGGATAAGGAGGGACAATTGATGATTCTCGCGCCGGATGTCCCAAAATCCCGATGAGAGTCAATCGGGGAAATTATCAAAAGCGATCGTTAATAAAAAAAGTCTAAAAGTCGCACCCCACAAGGTTTTCGGCGTTGTCAGATCAGAAGAGGAAAGATGCAATGCTCCGGTGCTGATTCGGAGCATCTTTCCATTTGACAACGCCGATTGTAGGGCTAATTCATGAATTAGCCCTACGCCGATTGTAGGGCTAATTCCACTGCTAAATCGAGCGACTCTTGTTCCCCACTTAAGCCCAACTATCGGCACTATTCGTTCATTAAACACTAATTG
>NZ_JAPZQJ010000614.1:0-2354 GCF_027530405.1 Microcystis sp. LE19-41.2A
GATCGGCACCCCCCTTATCAAGGGGGGCAGGGGGGATCGGCACCCCCCTTATCAAGGGGGGCAGGGGGGATCGGCACCCCCCTTATCAAGGGGGGCAGGGGGGATCGGCACCCCCCTTATCAAGGGGGGCAGGGGGGATCGAACCTAAAATCGATTTTTAATTTAATTATAACCAGCTACTTAACTGAAAACTGAAAACTTACATCTGATCACTGATAACTGATAACTGATAACTGACAAAAAAATCCAGGAGGATATAACCATGAACGAGAATCAAAAGAAAAAAATCGGCATTCTGACCAGTGGTGGCGATTGCCCGGGGTTAAACGCGGTAATTCGTGCCGTGGTGAAATCATCAAAACTCAAGGGTTGGGATGTGTACGGCATTCCCTACGGGACCGACGGTTTTATGCAGATTGCCGAGGGAAAATATCACCCCGAAGATTTGATCCTGACTCAGCATGGCTATAACCTACCCGGGGTCTTGAAAGGATTAGACGTTTTGCAGTTTCTTAGTGGTAGTGTTTTGGGTTCTTTGAGCAAAGGACATCCCGAAAACCCAGAAATTGCCACGAAAATCCTGCAAGGATACGAAATGCTGGGATTAGATGCCCTGATCGTCGTTGGGGGCGATGGGAGCATCGATATCATCTACGATCTCGCCCAGAAAGGCAATTGGAATATTATCGCGGTTCCCAAAACCATCGATAATGACGTTCCCTATACGGAATGGGCAGTCGGTTTTACCACTGCCGTCGATATCGTCACCCAAGCTTTGTATGATCTCACCTTTACCGCCGCTAGTCACGAAAGGGTGATGATTGTGCAGGTGATGGGTAGAGATGCCGGTCATTTAGCCCTTCATGCTGGGATTGCCGGGGGGGCCGATGCGATTTTTATTCCCGAATTAACCCCGGCTCTCACTCCCGAAATTATCGACGGTTGTTGTCGTCATTTGGCACAATTACGCGCTCAAGGTCGTAAATTCGCTCTCATTGTGATTTCTGAGGGTGTTAAAAACGAAGATAACCAAAAAGAGAAGTATATTGCCGATTATTTAGAAAAATTAATATTTGACAAAACTCGCTCTTTGTGCGTTACCGATCCCGTCTTCTGTTATCTCAATTCCATGGATGTGCGGGCCATGTCTTTGGGACACCTGCAAAGAAGTCGTCCTCCTTTGGCCATGGATCGACTGTTAGCCACGGCTTTCGGCATTAAGGCCGTAGAATTAATTGAACAGGGAAAACTCGATCGCGTGGTGATTTGGCGCGGGGGACAAGTGCGTAGTTTGCCCCTGAAACCAGTGATCAAAATTATCAAACAATGTCATCAAGAGCATCGCTGTGCCTATCCCGTGGATCCTGAGGGTTTTATCGTGAAAACAGCCCGTTCTTTGGGAATTTACCTAGGGGAAAATCCCACGACTGAGACAGCAGTGGTTCCAGAAGCTGTGGAGGCGTTGGTTTAGTTATAATAAAGCGAGAAGGGTTGCTCATACTTTCTCGCTTTGTTAATTGGTTAAGATTAGGCATTTCTTAACCCTACAATTACGGGAGATACTGACAGCTACTGTAGAAATCAAGAAACTTTTTAAAAGAGTGTAATTAGGGCTTGCTGAATAAATGTGAAATATAGACGAGGTAAGGGTTTTAGGGGCCTATTTTGCGAAACAGGTGCAAGATTTTGAGAGAATCGTGGTTGAAAACCTTGCATCTTCGGGGCGAAGCATTCGGGCATAACCTATCGCTGAAACCGTAGATTTCCTATCCGAATGCTTCGCCCCTACTTTTTCAGCCAGCCCTAATTAATTTTCTAAGCATAAACTTTTATTATCGGCCCGCGTCCTGTAGGGGCGAAGCATTCGGGCAATAACCTATCGGTGAAACCAGAGATTTTCTATCCGAATGCTTCGCCCGTACTTTTTGCCGCAAACCCTACATAAAGACTTCTACTATCAGTAATGAGGTTATAAAATTGAACTATTGGACAAGCTTCAATGAGATGTCTAATCTCTTGAAAATAGTCATTAATCAACAAATTCTATCTCCTCAATTTCTTCTTTGTCTTGCAGTAAAGCTTCTAGCATCCAAGCTTCTCCCATCCATTCATCAAAGTCTAAGGTATGCTGCAATTCATTGTTTTCAAATCGTCTGAGAAATTCTTGTGTCTGCATTTGATACTTAAGTAGGTAGGCGTTAAAAATCATCAGACACCCCCCTTATCAAGGGGGGCAGGGGGGATCGGCACCCCCCTTATCAAGGGGGGCAGGGGGGATCGGCACCCCCCTTATCAAGGGGGGCAGGGGGGATCGAACCTAAAATCCATTTTTAATTTAATTATAACCAGCTACT
>NZ_JAPZQJ010000151.1:0-9413 GCF_027530405.1 Microcystis sp. LE19-41.2A
AATCCTTATCTGGCAAAAGACTTAATTGATTAGTTCGCTCTAGATAAAAAACAATTGACAAAAATCGCTAAATGCCTTTCTATATAAGGGTTCCATCCCTTATAACCCCCGTCCATTGCATAACACAAACCGAAGAGCCAAATTTCTGGAAGATCAGAAGGCTGAGAGGTCAAGAGTGGGAATTCAAGAGAAATAAAATCGATATTCAACTTGTTTCCCATCCTAAAATCTGATTTCTAGGTTTTTTATCCTTCAGAAATTAATCATGCCCAAAATCCGAAGTATTGGTAGTCTGATAAGCTTATATAGCAAGCATAAGGGCAAATATTAACTAATATAAAATCGTGCCAAATTTCCCCCACTAAATCAGCATTTCCAGGACTTCCCTGGGGGGGGAATTACGGTTAGGAACTTTTTCTATATACATCGCCACTATTCTAGCAAATAGAGAGAATTCTTGTTGATTAAGAAATGCTACAAATTACATGGGTACATTAAGAGAAGTTAATGGGTGCATCCATTGATGGATAAGGGTTTTCGGCTGTTATAGCTGAACTTCCCTCGTATAACTATACTAGCTATGGCTAAAAGTCTTACAGAGCCTGAGTTAAAGCAATGTAATACTAATTAAATACTGGCTACAAACTCCTGAAATCCTTACGCAGACAGGGTTTGAGGCAAAATTTTTCAAATTTGACCTTTCGACCATTATAGCTTGTTTCCGGGCAGAAAACCATCAAAAACATGACTACAGAGGGAATCGCTGACTCTAGAGATTAATGAGACCATCTGTTATATTAAGGTTAGCGATCACTATACAGCCAACTCTACGGAATCGCTCTACTCTAGATACAGTCAACGGTACAGCCATTTTCAAGGGGAAAATGTACCCATTGACGGCTTGTCAATTTTTTCTGAGAAGCGACCTGCAGTAAGGGTTTTGTTAATTTTTTAGTATTTCTGTATGGGGGAAGTCCAGTTATAGTAGATATGTACGGGGGAAGTTCAGTTATAATTTCCGAGGAGAAATTTACCTAAAATGCCGGATGAATGCCCCCGCTAGATTTTTCGACAAGATACTCACCTTTGCGGGGGATGCAATCCGACCAGAATATCAACCGCGAAGCCCGATTTTAATTCTACCATTTGTAGGTAAACTGTGTTATACTTAATTTATCCAGGGTCGAGGATTAATCAATGCTAGTCGTAGAAGCCAAGTTAAAAAACGGGACACCAGAACAATACCAAAAACTTGATGAAGCTATTAGGACTTCTCAGTTTGTGCGTAACTCTTGTGTTAGTTATTGGATGGACAATCAAGGGACAACCCGCAATGATCTCCAAAAACTTTGTGCGGTACTAGCTAACAATAAAGAGACACCTTTGGTTAATAAATTAAACTCTCAAGCTCGCCAATCGGCTGCTGATAGAGCCTGGCAATCAATTAATCGGTTTTACCAGAATTGTCATGCTAAGATACCGGGAAAAAAGGGTTTTCCTCGGTTTAAAAAGCATAGTCGTTCGGTTGAGTATAAACTAACAGGCTACAAACTATCTGATGATCGACGTAAAATCAGATTTACTGATGGCTTTAAAGCAGGAGAATTTGATTTATGGTGTAGTCAAAAGACATTAGTTTATTATTCAGAGCAACAGATTAAACGGGTAAGAGTTGTTAGACGTGCTGATGGTTATTATTGCCAGTTTTTGATTGACGTAGAACGGCAAGAATACCATAAACCAACGGGACAAATAACAGGAATTGACTTAGGGTTAAAGGAATTTTATACCGATGCCCAAGGCAATACTGTAGAGAATCCACGTTATTTAAGAAAGTCAGAAAAACGACTGAAAAAAGCACAAAGGAGATTATCAAAACGATTTCGTCAAGGAAAGAAACAGTCTAAAAACTATCACAAGCAACGGATAAAAGTTGCCAAGCTTCACCTGAAAGTATCAAGACAACGTAAAGACAAAGCAATTAAAGACGCTTTGGCGTTAGTCCAGTCTAATGATCTGGTAGTCTATGAAGCTTTAAAGGTAAGAAACTTAGTAAAAAATCGTCAGCTTGCCAAGTCGATTTCTGATGCTTCTTGGTATCAATTCACTGAATGGTTTGAATTTTTTGCCAAGATTTATCGGATTGTTTGTGTTGCTGTTCCTCCCCATTTCACGACTCAAGATTGTTCAGTTTGTGGTACGATAGCTCAAAAAACATTAAGTACTAGAACTCATCAATGTCCCAATTGTAAAACAATCTTAGATAGGGATCATAATGCAGCAATCAACATTCTTAAAAAAGAGTTGCAATATTTGGGAAATCATCTCAACGGTACTGTTGGGCAAACAGAAACCGACCCAAACCCCCCACCCCCCCGGCCCCCCCGACATCGGGGGGGTCGGGGGGGCAAGGGGGGGGAAGAGTCCGGCCTCTGGATTTTCAGTGGAGACATTGAGAATCTAAGTTGTCTCGTTGAACAAGGAATTTCCGATAGTGATAGGTCAAGAATCCCCCGTCACAGCGTAGCTTGACGGTGGGAGTATGTCAAAAAAGACAAAAACGCTATCCCGAAGCTCTCCAAAACTATCAAAAACTTCTCGAACTGGACGAAAAAAATCTGATTGCGATTACCAATATCGGCTTAATTCATTACGAACAAGGCGATCTAAACTTGGCTAGTAGCCAATTTCAAAAAGTCTCGAAATTAACCCCCAATCTGCCGAAAATCAACTGGCTCTCGCTGTTACTCTCTACCGTCAAGGCAATACGGGGAAAGCGATCGAACTCGCTAAAAGCGCGCTTAAAATCGACCCTGAATTTTCTCAGGTTGAAACCCTGCCAAAAAATCTCTGGGGTGATAAAATCATCGCCGATGCTCGGAAACTACTCTCCCAACTGTAGGATAATTCCCTGAGACTTTTTGATACCAGAGCCGTTTTTAATAGTACGATTAACTGCCAATCTAACTTTAAAAACCCACTTCCCACTCCCCACTTCCCAATATTTTATTACCTTTTAAACAGGATTTCGTATGATTACGACGACAATCTTCTTTGCAAAATCTTGATTATTCTCCTTTCGATCGAGCTTAAAAAAATTTTTTCCCAGTCCTTGACAACTTATGTTAAGTTGATAGTGGCAGTTGCAAGAAATTAACCCCCAGTTCTCACCTAGGAATTGTTAAGATGAGGAATTTTTTCTCGTCGGTTTCTGGTGCGAAGAATGGAGTTGAAAACGATTACCTGTCCAACTCGGTCCCGGTCTCTTGGTAGAGTGACTGACGGATAAGCTCGATCTGTTTGCAGATTTAGCTAGTTTTCTCGTCGCTAGTCATTCGATGATCAATGGGGAAAGATCGAGCCTACCTAATTTTAACTATCTTCTCTCCTCCCTAATCAAACAATGCCTACCATGACCTTAGTGTTACCAATGATGTATCTACTGGTGATCTATCTCTTACTAGCGATCGCTAAAAAAGCTAAAATCAACTCCTAATCAGTGATCAGTGATCAGTTGATCAGATTTGAGTTTTAAGTGAGCAGTATTACAGCGTTTCTCAGATACATGAGGTTCGTTCTTGCAGCTGAAATAGTTGATTAGCAAGTATTAGTGTCTGTGCTTCACCTTGACGAGAAAGGCTGTAAATAGCAGTTTCCTACTGTCTTTTCACTGATTACTGCACACTGATTACTGCACACTGTTAACTGATCACTGAAAAGACTGACGGCTATAAAACGGGGACAGGCAGTTGACGCTCCCGTCGCGCTCAAGCGAGGGATTCTTGATTCACCGAGTCCACTTAGACTAAGTACCTTGCGATTCTCAACCCAGAGGTGGTTCTCTCCTCAAGCGTTAACTTTGGGTGCGCCCCACCCTAGTTGTATTTCTACAAAATTTGCTTTAATTGAAGTGTTAGCTTCAAATACTGCTTTGTCTAGTTCCTGCAAAGATTTTACCTACCTACAGGTAGAAACTAGAACATTAGGTAGGGCTTGCTGAATAAATCTAAAAACTTTGTTGGATAAGGCTTTTAGACTTTTTTTCCCTCAAAAAGTGCCGACCATTGGAGGGATCGGGGGTAAAATTCCTGGACTTTTTCCCTGAAAATTAGGTAACTGACTACCTCAAAATCGGTAAAACCCTACACCCTACACCCCACACCCCACACCCTGCCCCCAGGAAAAACTTTTTGCCGCAAACCCTAGGTAGAACCCCATATCTTTGATTGTCAAGGTGCAGATAGCGTAGTGATTAGACTACAGGGGTTTTTCAAGCGGTTGTTTACCCTAGCCGCTATACTTATATGGTAGCTATTTTTCGTGAGTACTTCCAGACCTTTAAAGGAAAAAAGACTGCCAAGGCTAATGACCCCAAAAGAAGAGCAAGCGCACTTCGGAATACGCAACTAGAATGCCATTAACAATGTCAGAAGTCATTCGAGATTTCGCTCTTGAGACTAGACACTTATTTTTAGCTGTGGTTCGCTGTTCTATACTGGCCTTTGTTTCATCCCATCGGTAAAACCGAGGGTCTTCACCCGACATTGCAGATAAACCTTTTCTACCCTGGGAGAAAAACCGAGCCATTGACGAGATAAACGAGCAAAAGTGTCAGGATCACCGCTAACTGCGAAGTTAGTAGGTAGGGGTGTTTCGGGATTTTTTAGACCTAATAATTCTAGTTCTTTTTCCGCCGCTCGGACAACGGAAGCGGCGGGATCTACCAACCGCACGGAACTAGGTAAAAGACGACGTAAAACCGGGGAAAGATGGCGATAATGGGTACAACCATAGACCAGAGTATCAATATTTTCTGCTAGTAAAGGCTGAAGATATTCCCTAGCCACCTGCGTGGTGTAGGGGTCAAAAATGCGGTTAGCCTCGATCAAAGGGACAAATTCAGGACAGGGAATTTGCCAAACTTGGGCAGTAGGATCGATTTCTTGAATCGCTTGTTTATAGGCATTGCTTTTAGCCGTAGCCGGGGTAGAAATCACCCCAATGCGCTTTCCTTGTTTAACGGCAGTTTTGGCACCGGGTAAAATTACCCCCAAAATTGGTAAATCTTTAAATTCGGCCTGTACTTCTTCTAAAGCCAAGGCGGAACTGGTATTACAAGCCATAATCACCATTTTCACCCGGCGCTCGCTCATCCAAGTGAGAATTTCCCGGACAAATTCGATAATTTCCCCTTTAGAACGAGTTCCGTAGGGAAGTCTAGCGGTATCAGCGAAATAGAGAATTGATTCTTGGGGCAGTTGTCGATACAACTCCCTTAAAACGGTCAGTCCACCCACGCCACTATCAAACACACCAATCGGACTAAGTTGTGATTCTCTCATAGATAATATCGAGGAAAACGCTGATCTAAAATAGCTTTATTTGATGATATTAAAACACGGATTTTTTGATTAGTAAACTAATGCTCCAATCATTTAATCATTAACGGAGATTTCGTTGAATATATTCAATAATCCCCCCTGCGATCGCCGCCGCCATTTGTCGTTGAAAGTTGACATTGGCTAATTTAGCAGCATCCTCAGCGCCGGTGACGAAACCCACTTCCACGAGGGTAGAGGGCATTCTGGAGGTTCTCAGCACATAGAAACGGGCCCGACGCACCCCCCGATCGCGCATATCGACACTGCGGACAATATTGCGATGGATGGTATCCGACAAACGGCGATCGCCAAAGTAATAAACTTCCAATCCGTTGACATCCGGTCGTGCTTTACCCATAGAGTTAGCGTGGATACTGACAAATAGATCGGCATCGATCTGGTTAGCCAGATCCGTGCGACCTTGCAGGGTGACAAAAAAGTCGCTATCTCTGGTGAGACGCACATCGATGCCCTGTTGTTGCAGGATGCGGGTAACTTCTAGGGAAATGGGCAGAATTACGTTTTTTTCCTGAAGGCCACCAATTCCGATCGCCCCCGGATCCTTACCACCATGGCCCGGATCGATCACCACTAGAAAGCGGCTATTGCGTTGTTGGGGGGGATTAGGAGTGGGGTTAGAAGGGCGCGGCGGTGGGTTAAATTGCCCCGTATTGGGGGGTAAAGGAACAGGGATAGTAGTGGAGTCAGGAACCTGAGAAAGGGGGCTAGAATTGCGGGAGGAAAGCAATTCTAGGGCTAGGGTTTGACTGTCCGATTGAGTTAATTGTCCCAGTTGAAAACCCACGGCCGTCTGTACCAAAATCAGCACCTTATTGGCGCTTTCCTGACGTACCCGCAATTGATAGATAGGACTATAGCGGCCGAAGCGCGGACCGCGAAAAGACTCGGCTAACTTAGCATTTTCGATGCGTAGTTCATAGACACCATCCCGGTTAACACTGCCGTTAGCTTTCAGGGGTAAATCCGCACGAATTAAGAGGCGATCGTTATTGCCTGTCAGATCGATCGAGGAGATCGTGGCCAAACGATTGCTAGAAGGGGGATTATTGGCAGTTTTCGGGGGAGGATTGTTGGGACGAGGATTGGGATTGGTGGCGCTAGTGGGGGGAGGTGAGGAGATATTATCCACGGCACCCAGACCACCCCTAGGCAGTAAAACCAAGCCACCAAAACGACTATAGAGAGCTTGCCAATCGGGACTATCTCTACTAACACTTAGGGAAATCTTAGCTCGTTGATTGGCGGTCTGACTGAATTGAATATCGCCGACCCCATAGCGATTGACGGGGATAGTTTGACCAGTGAGACTGCTGGGTAAAGTGGCCCCGGGTAATTCAAATTCGATTTTTTTGCCGTCCCGGCTGCGTTGACTGCGGATCGATCGCTCATCACCATTTTGCTCTAAACGGACAAAAAGACCATTGCGAGTGACCTGAAAATCATCGTTGTTGTCCGTCCGGCTAACTGGAGGTGGGGGAGTGGGACGGGTGGAACCGCGATCGGGGGGAGGTGTGGGGTCAGGGGTGACGGGTGGTTGCGTTTCCTCCCTAATTGGTTGGGGTTCTGGCAATTCCACTGTCCATTGGGTGGGCGAAATTCCGCGAATTTTTACCTGTTGAGGATCAAAGGTGTAGCCTGGGGCCAATTCAATCACTAAACGGGTAGTTTCCGCATCAAATTGACCGATACGGACACTTCTGACGATATTGCCAATGGGCCGGTTAATATTGGGTTGCCCTAACTTGATCCCGGGCAGATCGATCACGATCCTGGTGGGGTTAGTGATCATTTGCGCTCGCGGTTGCACTCGATTGTCGGTGGTGAACACCAGACGATTCTCATTGGTGTCGAATCGCCAAAAGACGAGCTTGCCTGCCCAAGCAGGGGCTGCCACCAGCAACCAAGTTAATGCGCTTAGGAATAACCAATGAAATCTCACGATCGATGCTCCCGTTGCTCAGTTATCAATTACCTTTTTTCGGTAAAAATGGACTATTTTGTCGATTTTTGGCCATCCATAGCTCCGTTAATGCTCTGAGAATGACTATCAATAAAAACAAGCTTATGGGACGTTGGCATGGTCTGCTATGTTTCTGATCAGTTATCAGTTATCAGTTATCAGTTATCAGTCATCAGTTATCAGTCATCAGTTATCAGCTTCTGAAGGTAATAGGCAAGAGGCTCCAAAAAAGAATCTGGCAATTCTCCTACCTAAAAATAAGGTTAGAAACTAAGTCCATCAAAGCTTTTAGCTTAACAAATTAGGATTTAGATTCGGCCCTTGTTATCAATGAAAAGACGGCACTGTTAGTGCCACTTAACACTGCTACTGGTAACTTAACACTGCCACTGGTCACTGGTCACTGCTCACTGCTCACTGATTGAGGGCTGGCGGTAGGTTCTTTAAATACTAACCTTAACAGGGGCGGAGCGATAAAGGTAGTCAAGATCACCATCATAATAATGGCCGCATCGGCAGCGGGGGATAAAGCGCCACTAGCAGCCCCGACTCCGGCAAAGACTAAACCCACTTCACCCCGGGGAATCATGCCAACTCCGATCGCCAAGCGATTGAGTTTTTCCTTGCTGAAAACGGCTAACCCCGTCACCACTTTACCCAAAATAGCGACGACAATTAAGAAAGCGGCCAAGACTAATCCTTCTCGATTAGTGGGAATAGCGGGATTAAGGACACTTAAATCGGTTTTTGCCCCCACACAGACGAAAAATATCGGTACAAATAAATCGGCGATCGGGAACACTTGTTCTGCCAATTCCGATCGCTTTTCCGTTTCCCCTAGAACCAGGCCCGCAGCAAAGGAACCGAGAATCGCTTCTAATTGGATAACTTGGGCAATATAAGCAAGAATAAAGGCGAAAATCAGGGAAACTAAGAGCAATTGTCCCCTAGTTTTCATGCTATTAACTAATTGAACGTAAAAGGGGCTTAAAAAACGACCGATCAGGATCGCCCCGATTACAAAAGCGCTAGAACTAATAACTAAATAAATTACTTTGCTAATTTGCACTTCTCCAGTCTTCACCAAAGAAGCAACGACAGCGAGGACGATAATACCGAGAATATCATCGAGAACCGCTGCCCCGATGATAATTTGACCTTCTTTCGCCGATAACTGCCCTATTTCTGCTAAAACCTTGGCGGTAATGCCGATACTGGTAGCGGTTAAAGCCGCCCCGGCAAAAATAGCGGGAATGGTGGCCAGATGAAAGATATAGATTAAACCCAAAGTACCCACCAAAAAGGGAACCGCAACCCCTACCACTGCGACAGCAGCTGCCTGTGGACCGACGCGAATTAATTCCTGTAAGTCTGACTCTAAACCAATCTCGAACAGCAGGATAATTACCCCCAATTCCGAGAGGACGGAAATCACCTCACTGGCAGCACTAAAAACGGCGGGAGATTGCTCCGGGGTGAGGGGGGAGGTGGATTGTAGGAAGTGAATTAGGAGAGAATCCTCGAATCCCGCTCCTCCTTCCGGAAAAACCAGTAATTTTAGGGCAGAAACCCCGATAATCACGCCACCGACTAATTCTCCTAACACGGGAGGCAAGTTCAATCGCACGCATATTTCTCCCCCCAGTTTACAGGCGAAATAAATAACGGTCAAACTCAGCAGCACGCAGGCTAAAACTAAGGCACTATCAGCAGTTTCGGCTGTAGCTGCCGAGGCTAACAGGGAAATGTTAAAACTCCAAGCGGAAGAAAGGAAAGGCTGTAGTATCATCGCTCGCTCAAAATTACTCTCAATACTCTAACAAGCTTGCGGCTTATTCAGTTATTCCTGCTCAAAGTTTGCCGTTCTATTAGACCTCTTGCAAAAATCAAAAATCTTCCTTTAGGTGAGGAGTCTCCGAGCCAGTAGTCAGTAGTCAGGAGAATTAAGAATGAGCATTAATCAATTAAATGCTCTATTTGGTTATTTTATGCAATTTTATGCTTATTTTTCTCATTTTTGCCCTCTCAAAAATTAATTATGCAAGAACTCT
>NZ_JAPZQJ010000559.1:0-8835 GCF_027530405.1 Microcystis sp. LE19-41.2A
ACCCTTATATAGAAAGGCATTTAGCGATTTTTGTCAATTATTTCTTATCTAGAGCGAACTAATCAATTAAGTCTCTTGCCAGATAAGGATTTAGTCGATTTATGCCCCCCTATCGAACCATACCAAGTAACGAAGAACCAAGAAATGTCCTAATAATTTCGCCTGTTCTTTGGTAATTGACCCTTTTCCTTCAATTAAACTAGAGGCAATTTTGTCAGAGCCAAGGATTCTGGCTATGTCTTTCTTATTAACGCCTTGCTGTTCCATCAAAAACAATAACATAGAATGAGGTGTGGTTGATTCCTGTAGATAAAAGCTTTTTTCAAAATTCCCAATTAAAAAAATTAGAAGCTCATAAAGTTCATCTTCTTCGGGAGTTCGCTGCTGACGGTGCATTAATTCTTCCACAATAGCCAAAGCTTTTTCATTTTCTGCCTCTGTTTTAATAACTTTAGGTAAATGGCGAGCTAGTAATTCTTTGTATTTTTCTGGATTAAAAGTAAGGGTCATCGGTGTCAAGGAGATACATTTCAGGATTCGGATGCTTCCTCGGCTAACGGTTTTAGGGACTGACGGTACTCTTGACCAAACTGCATTGCCTCTTCGTAAGCCGGATCATCAGCAAAAGTGCCGACAATTTTTTCCCACCAGGGAGTTTCGCTGACAGTAGGTAGCAAACGCTTAAGCAGTGCTACTTCAGCTTCTAAAGTTGCTAGTCTTATCTCTAGATCAGTGCTTAACATGGTTGACATATCCTCCCATTCTGCTCTTGCTCGAAGGTTAGCTCTAAAACAAAATTTGTTTCAACGCCAGAAGCCATACGATGAACTGATGAAACGTTTTCCATCGGTAATTCAGTTGCTTGTCATCGTCAGCTAATAAACTACTCCCGTCCGCTACTTTGTCCTTAGCTGCTATATTAACTGGTTAAACCGTGTTTTAGGGCAAAACGTACCAATTCCGTGCGACTATTAGTACCAGTCTTGCTAAATAAGCGACTGACGTATTTTTCTACGTTTCTGACGCTGGTTTCTAGACGACTGGCAATTTCTTTATTCATCAATCCCTCCGCTACTAAATCTAAAACGCTTTGTTCCCGGGGGGTAAGGTCAATTTTAATCGGGGGGGGAGTAGTAGTAAAAGTGTTCTGTTGTCCCACCTGCTGTTTTAATTCCCGGATATCTCGGGCAATTTCTTCTAATCTAGCGTTTTCGCTGGTGGCTTGCAAGGATTGACGACGGCGCTCGATTAAAGACTTGATTAATGCTTCTAATTCTTCGGGATCGAAAGGTTTGGATAGATAAGCATCACAACCGGCATTATAACCCTGAATGCGATCGCTCGTCATCCCCCTAGCAGTGAGAAAAACCACGGGAATTGTCTGAAAACGAGCATCTTCGCGCAATTTCTTCAGAAACTGATAGCCATCCACCTGCGGCATCATAATGTCGGAGATGACTAATTCCGGAATTTCTTGATTGAGTAAATCCCAGGCTTCGTTAGCATTACTAGCAGTTTTTACCTCGAAGTCATCCCCGTACTGTAGATATGCTTGCACAGATTCACGAACCCCCGGTTCGTCATCCACTAACAAAACTTTCGCAGGTGTGTCCATCAATTTCTCGCAGCGATCGAATATTGTCCGAATCCTATCTTATCAGCTATCAGGAGCCGGTCGTCAGGAGTCAGTAGTCAGGAGACAGGAGATAGGAGTCAGGAGATAGGAGTCAGGAGACAGGAGATTATTTTTATTTATTCTTCCCACACCCTACGCCCCACACCCTACACCCCACACCCTACACCCTACACCCCACTTCCCCACTTCCCCACTTCCCAGATCATCCTCAAGATAGTGACGGTGAGTTAAACTAGCAGATAGAACTAAAAAGTTACAAAAATCACCTAGATTATTTTACAATCCTTTCACCATTCTTAACAAATCCCGTGACCATTCTCTGCTGGCTCGATCGCATTAGTGCTTCTGATCGCCCCCTGGTGGGGGAAAAAGCTTTTATTGCCAGTGAATTACATCAGCGAGGATACCCAATTATCGGGGGATTTGCCATTTTTAACCGCATTTTTGCGGAATTTTTGGAAACTATCAACAATGCTGACTCTTTCTTGACTGATTTTCCGCAATCTTCCCTCTATTTAGACGTAGATAACGCAAAAGCTCTGCAATTAGTCGCCAAAGAAAGTCGGCGGGCCATTTTACAAGCGCAAATTCCTCCTCTCTGGTTAGAACAACTAGAGGCGGCCGTGGCACAATTATCCATGGATAGCCTAGTATGGCGCTTTTCCCTACCAGCTAATCTGGCTCGGCGAACGCTCGGTTTATTTTCCGCCCCCATCAGTGGAATTAAAGCAGATAATCTAGAAAATGCCCTAAAACAAGCTTGGGCGGAGTTATTCACCGCCAGAAGTCTATTTTATTGGCGAAAAATGGGAATTGGTTTAGAAAACATTCAATTATCTTTACTGGTACAACCGTTATTACCGGCCAATTGTGCGGGAAATGTGTTGATTAATGACGATAACTGGAAAATTCAGGCAGTTTGGGGGTTAGGACACAGTTTAGTTAATGGAGAAGTGGCACCGGATACCTACATTATCGATCGCTCCGGTCAATTACGCAGTCGGCAATTAGGCAATAAATCCCGCGCTTATTATCTCAATAGTGACAGTAATCTGCTCGCGCCACAATTATTAGCACCCAGTTTACAAGAAAGCTACTGTTTAGATAATTTCGCCCTCGATCGCCTTTGTCAACTGGTTCAATTTCTGCTGACGGAAAAACCGACGTTAACCAGCATAGAATGGCTGATGATGCTGGATGGTCAAATTTATATTCTCAACTGTCACAGTCAGGAAATCACCCCCACTACCTCCAATTATCCCTTAAGAGGATTAGGGGCATCCCCGGGGTTGGCATCGGGAGTGGCAAAAGTGATCAGCAATTTCGACTCCCCAGAGGCAAATTTTCAGGATTGCATTCTGGTTACTACTAATTTACCTCCGAAAAAACTGCCCCATTTACGCCAAATTAGAGCAATGATCACGGAACAGGGGGGATTAACTAGCCATGGAGCCATTTTAGCCCGGGAATTAGCCATTCCTGCCGTTGTCGGGGTGAAAAATGCCACAGAAATTATCCGCTCAGGCGAGATAATTTTAGTAGATGGTACGAGGGGAATTATTTCTCTAGCATCTCAGGAACAGATTTCCTTGCCCCCACCACCCCCCAGAGAAACCGACGGGACGGCAATTGCTACCCGTTTGATGGTTAATCTCAGTCAAACTGAAAGTATTGCCGGAATCCGAGAACTGCCTATTGATGGGATCGGTTTATTGCGCTCAGAATGGATGATTTTAGACTTACTTTCTCAGCGTAATCTAGAAGAATGGTTAACACCAGAGCATCAAGAAGCATTGATCGAGAGATTAAGTGATTTAATCGCACAATTTGCCCTTAGTATCCAGCCTAAGCCTTTATTTTACCGTTCTTTTGATGCTCAACATTCGGCTCAAGACAGTCGGGGAACCCATGGTTATATATTAGATCCGACTCTATTCGATCTGGAATTGCAAGCTTTACGACGGGTACAAACCACCAGCGCCACCAATATTAATTTACTGCTTCCCTTTGTCCGCGGGGTTGAGGAATTTATTTTCTGCCGGCAACGGGTACAATCGGCTTTACTCACTCAAGTCCCTTCTTTCCAATTGGGGATAATGGTGGAAGTACCGGGGGTAATCTTTCAATTAGCGGATTATGTGCAAGCGGGGGTACAGTTAATCGCTATTGGTACTAATGATTTAACTCAATTACTTTTAGGTAGCGATCGAGAACATTTCTCAGAATATTTTAACGCCCGTCATCCCGCAGTCAGGGCAGCTTTAAAACAAATTATCACTCAAGCAAAAGTTTTACAGATTCCCTGTTCCGTTTGTGGCATGGCTATCGTCCAGTATCCTGAACTTATCGATGATCTGATTGCTTGGGGTGTGACTTCTCTTTCGGTGGATACAGAAGCAGTTTTAGCCACTAGAGAGGCAATTGTTCGCGCCGAAAGAAGATTTTTATTGGAAAATAGCAGATAAGCTAAACGGCGCTTAACCTGCATGATCCAACAGCTATAACCCTTTTGGAGTCTATATCGGTGATCCGAAGTAAAAGCCGTTTAGCTTAACTTCCCCACTACCTCACTACCCCACTACCCCATCAACCCACTTCCCCACTACCCCACTACCCCACTTCCTAATTCATACTTTGTGCTTTTTGTCAAAAAAACTTTTTTTTTGCAATAAAACTACACAAAAAAAAGATCATCGTTGTGGGTGAAATTGACTGATTTACCTGTCTTAATGAGGATTACCTTCTAGGTGTGGCAAGGGTTTCAACCGTTGCTGCCCAAAAAAGCATAGAATACCCCACTATGAAATTCAGTAAAATCGCTGTAACCATTGTAACATCGTTGTTAAATAAAAATCTTTCTCAATTAATTCTTAAGAATTTGTAAATATTGCGAAATGTTAATTTAAATATTCTCAAGTTTTTGGAGTTCATAGATAATTTTTGCTTATCTTTGTCGAAAAATAGAACTTCTGCAAAAATCCAACATCTACCATTGGGTTAGGAGTCTCCGAGTCAGGAGTCAGGAGTCAGAAGTCAGGAGTCAGGAGATTATTTTATTTATTCTCCCCACACCCCACACCCTACACCCCACACCCCACACCCCACACCCTACACCCTACACCCTACACCCTACACCCCACACCCCACACCCTGTCCCCTAATGCCTAGAGAATTTCAATAATTCCTTGACTGCCATCGAGACGAATTAATTGACCATCTTTTAACAATTTCATGGCATTATGCACATCCATAACCGCGGGAATTCCGTATTCTCTGGCAATAATAGCACCATGGGATAATTGTCCCCCCACCTCGGCAATAATTCCCACAGCCTGGGATAATAAAGGCGACCATCCTGAGTCAGTATAGGGAATAACGAGAATAGTATTAGGGGCAATTTCTAGATTTTGTAAGCTGGGCATAATTTTGATTCGTCCCTCCACTGTCCCCCCACTAGCGGCAATTCCCTGTAAGCGTTTTTTGGCAGTTAAATTTGAAACTAAAAATTCTCTTTTCGGTGGTTGTCCATAAACGATGTAGGGAATATCGGTTAATTGAGAGTTTTCTTGGAATTGTTGGCGACGCTGACGGATAATCTGCTTAAGATTGGCGATTTTATTATTCTGACCCAACTGGGTAACTTCTGAGTAATTTAGATAAAATATATCTCCCGTCTCCGATAATATTTGCTGCTGTAACCAGAGGGTTTCTAAAGCGAGAAAATGCCAGCGTAGGTGAGCTAAAAGACGGGAGTAAATTTCAGTTACCTGGTTTTTGATATTTAATCTTTTTTGGACAGTATGGGAAGATTTGACTTTTTTATGGCTATTATTACCCGGACTATCTAAGGGGAGTTGTAGCAGCTCTTGGGGATTTTCTCGCCATCTCGGTATGGAAATATCAGTCCCCACTTCGCTTAAATAACCGTAGGTTTCTAACCAGAGGGAAAAAGCTGAGTCAAAATCTCGATCGATCGTATTTTTTCTCAGTTCAGATAGCGATCGCATTGAGGCTATTTCTGGTGCTTGGGAGTTATCCAATTTCTCAAAAGGTACTTGCGAAATACTGCGACGCAAAGCAAAGCTAAGAGGAGCAAGAATACTATAATAGGTAGCTTTTTTTAAGACGGTTAAAATCTCCTCAATTTGCTCTAAAATCTCTCCAGAAGATAAAGCTTCTAGGGAAGTAGCGTTAATTTTTTCGAGCGTCGGAATAAAATAGGTTTTTTGATCTTGGCTAAAGTCTTTTTCTAACTGTAATTCCCGTCCTAAAAGTTTTAATAAACCGGGGGAATTAGCCAGGGTTGCCGTTAAAGGTGGTTTGGTAAACTTTGCCCCTTTGGTCAGAAATTCTAAGCTTTCTGGAGGTAATCCCATGCGCTGGAAAATGGTTCCTAATAAAGAAGCATTAAAATAGGCTCTTTGATAGTGTAAAGTGGCTGTTTCATTGAAGTCCAAATCGAGAGCTTTTTTGTCTAAAACTAACTGGAAAATATCTCCCCAAACTCCACAGGTTAAAGGACGATTAATTGACCAAGGCAAAGGACGAATCACCCCGGGGATAACTTCAGCCGCGATTTTTCTTGTCCAAATTGGCTGTAAATTAGTGATAGGACGGCACTGTAATAACCATAATTTTTGTCCGTCATGAGTCCATTCTATATCTTGGGGAATGCCATGATCAAGGGTTTCTAATTGCCGACAAAGATTAGCTACCTGTTGAATAATAGCTGGGGGAATATCTCCCGCTCCGATGATGATATTTTCTTCTAAATTAACTCGATAACTTTCGGGGGTGATTCTTCCCGATACAACTCTGGTGGCATCTCCGGGTAAAGCTTCAATAACTACATCTAAACTGAGAGGATTAATCGGATCGCGACTGAAGGCAACTCCCGAAAAAACTCCTCGAATTTGTTCTTGGATTAACACAGCCATGGCCGTGTTTTCTTGACCTCGATCGAGTCGATAATTAACAGCATTAGGACTATTGTAGGAGGTTTGGCAACTTAAAATCGCCGCCGCTAAATTTTCTCGATCGATGACGTTAAGAATTGTGGTATATTGTCCCGCAGATGAGGCGGTTTCACTATCTTCTCCAATAGCGGAAGAGCGCACGACTAAGGGATGATTAATATCAGGATTAAGAGATTCTATTAACGGTTGTGGATCATCCCCCGGTGGTAAAATCCACCCCCTAGGAATGGGATAACCGGCACGCTTAAGATAGGCTAAAGTGGCGGCTTTTTGTCCCACTTTTAAGGCCGTCAGATTGTCATCAAGGGTTTGGAGCGATCGATCTCCACGAAAAAAACGAAACATAGTTTTTGATTCATTGTTAACACTTGCTTCGGGTAAGTCTAAATCGTCGGCTATTTTTTGAAAAATTGCCCCTAATAAACAGGCTAAAGCAATGGCAGTTATAATATAACCTGAATCGTGGGGACGGCGCAAGGTGAGAATTAAAGCTAATAAAAATAATCCTACCAATCTACCCGTAGATTTTTCTCGAAAAATAGTAAAGCTAATCCCACTAATGATTGAGGTGAGAAAAACAGCGACAAAATCGTGAACGATTAATCCCCAGAAAACATTAGTAGTTCCCGCACCTTTTCCTAACCAATAGCGCCCCATGACTAAGGCAATTAAAGCTAATAATTCCCAAGGGGAGCCGGTGGGAAAAAATAAACGGGTTAGGAAAATAACGATAATTCCCTTGGCTGCTTCCGAAATTACCGCCAAAATTCCCACCAATTTACCCCCATGGTAAAAAGCGGCAGTTACACCGATATTACCAGTACCTAATTGGGATAATTTACGTCCAGTTACTAGATAATTTATCCAATCGATCAGAGGCAGTCCCCCGATTATAGGACAGACTAAAAAAATAAATAGGGAACCCCAAATTTCTCTCATTTAAAATGCGTCTTAGTTTAGTATCTTGTCTTAGTAACGACCTTGAGAACATGAACACGAAAGCGATAAAATAAATTGAGTTTAATGGCTTAAAACCCAAGCAGATGGAGCAAATAAAGGCAATAATTGCGGATTTTAAGCGGCAAAATCAACGAGAATATACTTACCTTTAAACTGAAGAAAAAAGCGAAAAGAGTAAGGTGGACGATGCACACCCTACAGACTTAAGAAAATCTGATTGACAGTGAGATTTAATTCCGTGAAAGTCTGGGAAATTAGGCGATCACTGTCTCGAAATTGCCGAATTTGATATTCTTCCTCAACTAAGCAACAAACAGAGATTGTCGGTTGTTTAGGAGTGCCGAGAAAATTACGCCCACCCAAGGCTGCATAATCGACAATCCAATATTCAGGAATACCCATTTCTTCATAATCAGCAAATTTTAAGTAGTAATCATCACGCCAGTTAGTCGATACGACTTCAATGATCAGAGGGATAGATGCACCATCCCTAAGGATTGATTCTTTTTTCCATAATTTTTCCTGAGCGAGCTTGGTTCGATTTAGCACTAATACATCGGGAAAATAACCAGAATTTTTACCAGCAGGTCTGACAATCGCTTGGTTAGGAATTAAATAAGGAAGCCCTAGTCTATCAATTATTCCACTGAGTTTAACAGTTAAAAATCCTTTGATTTCCTCGTGTTCTCCTGCGGGTTGTGCCATTTCAATAATATTTCCCTTGTGTAGCTCATAACGCACTCCCGAATTTTCAGGCAGCCAAAGGACGAATTCCTCGAAATTAACAGTTTTAGGTAAAGTTTGGCTCATAGCTGGCAAAATAGCATTCTCTCTCTACTAACTTCCTTAGCTCTATTTTACCTTGAAGTAAGGTGGGCATTGCCCACCCTACAAACTCTCTACACAATCTGCGATCGCACTATCGCTGCCAAAAACGATGAGGACGAAACCAAAAATATAATTGGTAACGACGGCGAGGTTCATAAAAGGAGTCAGTTGCCAGTTAGTTTTTAGATCTCCATTTGGCAATATTACACCCTCATAAAATTCTTTACCACCGGAGCCGCCTAGTAAGTTTATAAAGAGGTCTCCTTGATTAACGCTGAATGTTCCAGCCCCTCCTGTTGACATCCTCACCGCCGTAAACGGACGGTGATTCCCAAACCTCACGATTTAGGTTTCTGCTTCTTTCCCGAAGGATTTTTCGCACCTGCCTTAACAGATTTACTCTGTTCTGGTCTTATGGTCGCTCTACAGACTGAC
>NZ_JAPZQJ010000436.1:0-11141 GCF_027530405.1 Microcystis sp. LE19-41.2A
TTCCACCGAGGAGAATTGATAAGAATTGGCGGTTTCGGGGGGAAGGTTCAACAAATCAAAGAAACAAGCGGGAAATCTTTGTAATAGTTGATAGAAAATACTGTCAGTTTTCACGCAATTAAACTCAAAAAGAGGCCTCTAGTTTAGCAGAAGTTTTTTGTTTTTTGTTTTTTAATTTTAAAAGGCTACCTCAACGAAACTTCACCGGGTTTCGGGTTCCTCAATTATATCCAATACCTCCTGCTCAACCAATCTAGAACGGAGAAGTTCTAACCCATCTTGGTCTGCTAATTCGATAATCTCGACAAGATAACGTCGCACCTGTTCAACAGTTGCCGGTTGCCATTGACGCAGTTTAATTGGCGATTTCTAGTTCTTGAATCAGGGCATCCATATTTCAGTTTTGAAAGCCAATATTATCAGGATAACATGGGTCTAAGTAAAAGGAAAATCGTCGAAGTAATGATCGATATCAATCGGGAACCATTCCCCATCTAATACCTGTTCGAGGGAGAAAGGAGGCTCTAGAGGAATCGCGTCGCGAGTGACTGCTTTCGCTTGTATTAGGGTTTTTCGAGCGTTCGAGTAGGCTTTTTGAAAATAATCCCGCGCGTGGTTGGTGAGAGTAGTAGTTTCTAGCCACTCTCCTAGTTGAGTTCGGAAACTGGCGATTTCTCCTATCCAGTGACAGACGTTTCGTTCTCGCTCCCGTTCCGATTTGTGATAAGCTAACTTAAACAGGTGTTCGATAAGCTGGGTTAATAAACTCTCTACAGCCCGTCTGTCACTTTTCCCCATGCACTCCACTTCCTCAATCAGATTTTCCCAGTCCACCTCATCAAACTTTTTTAGCTTTAAAAGTTCGGCGGTTTTTGAAGCCCAGAGAACAAAATCCTGATCGTATAAGGCTTTCATTGATAAAGCTGTTTCTACTGCCATAGTTTCGTTCCAACTGATGATAAAACTATGTCTTTAGCTTAACTTTACTAGCGCAAACCCTTTTAACTTTTTTGTCCTTTACTAAGCAGTGTAACTCGATCTCAACAGACGTTATACAATAAATCTTGTCCCTCGATCGCATTGTCCCATGACTACCCCCTTCACTGCCGCAGAAATTGCCTCAGAAGGCATCAAACCCGAAGAATACGAAGAAATAGTCAAAAGACTGGGAAGACACCCCAACAAAGCCGAATTAGGAATGTTTGGCGTGATGTGGTCGGAACACTGCTGTTATAAAAACTCCCGGCCGCTGCTTAAACAATTCCCCACCACCGGCGAAAAAATTCTCGTCGGTCCGGGGGAAAATGCCGGAGTAGTGGATTTAGGCGATGGATTGCGATTAGCCTTTAAAATCGAGTCCCATAATCATCCTTCTGCGGTGGAACCCGTACAAGGTGCCGCTACCGGAGTCGGAGGCATCCTGCGGGATATTTTTACCATGGGGGCCCGGCCCATTGCTATCCTCAACTCCCTCCGTTTTGGTAACTTGGAAGATGCCCGCAATCGTCGCATTTTTGCCGGAGTCGTGGAAGGGATAAGTCATTATGGCAATAGTGTCGGCGTTGCCACGGTGGGCGGTGAGATATACTTCGATAATGCCTACAATGGCAATCCCCTCGTTAATGCCATGGCTTTAGGGCTAATGGAAACCGAGGAAATCGTCAAATCTGGGGCAAAAGGCCTGGGAAATCCGGTTTTATACGTTGGTTCTACCACCGGCCGCGACGGTATGGGAGGGGCGAGTTTTGCCAGCGCCGAATTAACCGATAAATCTATGGATGACCGGCCCGCGGTGCAAGTGGGCGACCCTTTTCTGGAAAAATCCCTGATAGAAGCTTGTTTAGAGGCATTTAAGACCGGCGCGGTGGTGGCGGCCCAGGACATGGGGGCTGCGGGGATCACCTGTTCTACTTCCGAGATGGCGGCCAAGGGAGGGGTGGGAATTGAATTAGACCTCGATAAAATCCCCGTCCGGGAAACCGGGATGGTTCCCTACGAATATCTGCTGTCGGAATCCCAAGAAAGAATGTTATTTGTGGCAGCATCGGGACGAGAAGGCGAATTAATCGAGATTTTCCATCGTTGGGGACTTCAGGCTGTGGTCGCCGGCCAGGTAATTGCAGAACCGATCGTCCGTATATTATTTAAAGGGGAAATTGCCGCCGAAATTCCTGCCACGGCCCTAGCGGATAATACTCCGATTTATCATCGGGAATTACTGGCAGAACCGCCAGAATACGCCCAAAAAGCTCAATTATGGCAAGATAGCACGATTCCTATTCCCGAATCCTATAACGAGATTTTATTAAAACTGCTTGATAGTCCCTCGATTGCCTCAAAACGCTGGGTTTATCGTCAATATGACCATCAAGTCCAGAATAACACCGTTATTCTTCCAGGAGGAGCCGATGCCGCCGTGATTCGCGTGCGTCCTCTGGGTGCTAATCCCGCCAATTCTCGGCGAGGTGTAGCGGCGACTACAGATTGTAATCCGCGATACGTTTATCTTGATCCCTATAACGGAGCTAAGTTGGCCGTGGCGGAAGCGGCCAGAAACCTTAGCTGTGTTGGGGCCGACCCCATTGCTGTCACGGATAATCTCAATTTCGGAAGTCCAGAGAATTCAATCGGTTATTGGCAATTAGCCACTGCTTGTCAGGGTATTGCCGAAGCTTGTCGGGAAATGAATACACCAGTGACTGGGGGTAATGTCTCTTTGTACAACGAAACCGTTGACGCAGCTGGCAGCCCCCAGTCTATTTATCCGACTCCCGTGATTGGTATGGTGGGATTAGTGCCGGATATCGGGCAAATTTGCGGCCAAGGTTGGCAAAAAGCGGGCGATTTAATCTATATTTTGGGTTTCTCCCTGCCAACTATCGGCGCTTCCGAATATTTAGCCGTTATTCACGGTTTGGTGACGGGAAAACCGCCAGTAATTGATTTTGAGTTAGAAAGAAAGGTACAAGCGGCCTGTCGTCGGGGAATTCGCGCCGGTTGGGTGAAATCTGCCCACGATTGCGCGGAGGGAGGTTTAGCCACTGCTCTGGCAGAATGCTGTATTAGTGGCCAATTAGGGGCGGAAATTGACCTTTCTTGGCAGCATCAGGGCCGTTTTGATGCGGTGTTATTCGGGGAATTAGCTAGTTGCATTATCGTCTCCGTTTCCCCCGAAAATCAGCAAGATTGGGAAAAATATCTAAAGACACAATTGGGAGACTATTGGCAAATAACCGGCAAAGTTAGCGAAAAAAGCGATAATCTTTTAATTCTTGACCAGAATAAACAACCGGCGATCGATGTTAGTCTAGAAACTATACAGCAAGTTTGGTCAAAAGCGATCGAAAGAAGGCTGTAATCTTGAGGCCGTCAGCTAGATAAGATGGCCGATTATATCGGTAAATAAAGGCTGATAGCTGATAAATAAATCGTTAAAAGAAGATTAAGATCGGTTAAGATTTTGTTACCAAAGTATTCTGCAGCCCCAACCCTCCCATGTCTAGCCATCCCGACTCATCTGTATCTTTTGCCAGTGTCGATAAGCCTGAAGAAGCCTGTGGAGTTTTTGGACTCTATGCCCCCGAGGAAGAAGTAGCAAAACTGACCTATTTTGGACTCTATGCCCTGCAACACCGAGGACAGGAATCGGCAGGTATTGCCACCTACGACGGGGAAACGGTGCATTGTTACAAAGAAATGGGCTTAGTTTCCCAAGTTTTTAGCGAAACTGTCCTTAAAACCTTGCCCGGTACTCACGCCGTCGGTCATACTCGTTACTCTACCACCGGTTCTAGCCGTCGGGCCAATGCCCAACCTGCTGTGATCGAAACCCGTTTAGGTAAACTTTCCCTAGCACATAATGGCAATTTAGTCAATACTTTTGAGTTAAGAAATGTATTGGAAAAGCGCGGTTGTGATCTCGTCACCACCACCGACTCGGAAATGATCGCCGTCGCTATCGGCCAGGAAGTGGATAGTGGCAAGGATTGGATACAAGCGGCGATCGATGCCTTTAGCTATTGTAGCGGGGCTTACAGCCTTGTTATCGGCACACCGACGGGAATTATCGGGGCGCGGGATCCCAATGGTGTCAGACCCTTAGTAATTGGGGTTTTGCAAGAAGAAGGCAATCCCCCCCGTTATGTTTTAGCTTCGGAAACCTGCGGATTAGATATTATCGGGGCCGATTATCTGCGGGATGTGCAGCCGGGGGAATTAGTTTGGATTAGTGAAGATGGCTTATCTTCGGTGGATTGGGCCATGAAACCGGAGAAAAAATTATGCGTTTTCGAGATGATTTATTTTGCCCGTCCCGATAGCATTGTCCACGAGGAATCTTTATATACTTATCGGGTACGTTTGGGGGAACAATTAGCCAAAGAGTCGCCAGTAGAAGCAGATATGGTGATGGGAGTTCCCGATTCGGGTATTCCGGCTGCGATCGGATTTTCGCGCATTTCTGATATTCCCTACGCGGAAGGATTGATTAAAAATCGTTATGTGGGACGGACTTTTATTCAACCAACCCAACACATGAGAGAGTCGGGGATTAAGATGAAATTGAATCCTTTAAAGGATGTTTTACAGGGAAAAAGAGTTATTATTGTTGATGATTCGATCGTGCGGGGAACCACTAGCCGGAAATTAGTTAAAGCTTTACGCGATGCCGGAGCAAGAGAAGTTCACATGAGAATATCTTCTCCTCCGGTGACTCATCCCTGTTTTTATGGCATTGATACGGACAACCAAGAGCAATTAATTGCGGCAACTAAATCGGTGGCGGAAATTCAGGCACAAATCGGGGTGGATAGTTTAGCTTATCTCAGTCACGATGGGATGTTAACAGCAACGAAGGAAGATCCGAAAACCTTCTGTACTGCCTGTTTTAATGGCGATTATCCGATTCCTGTACCCGATAATGTTAAGCGATCGAAGTTGATTTTAGAAACAGTTAAATAGGGGTTGCTGAATAAATCTAAAAACCTTGCTGGGTAAGACTTTTAGACTTTTTATCAATCAAAAAGTACCAGAGATGGGAGTGATCGGGGGGAAAATTCAGGGACTTTTTCCCTGAGAATTAGGTAATTGACCAGGTGAAAATCGGTAAAACCCTACACCCCACACCCCACACCCTGTCCCCACGAATAACTTTTTGCCGCAAACCCTAAATAGCCTCAAGGCTAAATCCTCTGAAAACAATCGGCAATTTCCTGGGGAGTTAAAAGAGAATTAGGATAACCGGAAAGTTGTCCTAATTTTTGTGCTAATAAAACTGCTTGGGGTGGAGTTAGATAGGTTTTGGCTAAGAGATCGGTTTGATGATAAGCTTGCCGGATTGGGGCATCTAAAAGGATAGTTCCTTGACCCATAATAATTACTCTTTCGGCGTATTCTGGCATTAAATAGAGGTGATGGGTGATCACAATCACGGTTTTGCCCATCTGGTGTAATTGACGACTCACCTCTAAAATTGCCTTAGCCCCTTGGTAATCTTGGCCGGTGGTGGGTTCATCGAAAACAACTATACGCGGTTCCATGGCTAAAATTGCCGCAATCACTACCCGCGCTCGATCGCCTTTCGGTAAGGAGAGAGGATGATAGGAGCGATATTCTAGCAATCCCATGGCTTCTAGACTTGCTTCCGTGCGTTGGGTAACGATTTCTGGAGGATAACCGAGATTAGTCAGGGCAAATGATACTTCTTTCTCCACAGTGGTGTTAAAAATCTGATTATCGGGATTTTGGGCTACATAACCTATCGAACGAGCTAAATCACTAACAGAAAAGCTAGTGATCGAACGTCCGTCAATCATAACTTGACCGGTGGTCGCCGAGAGAAGATTGAGAAAATGCTTGACTAAAGTGCTTTTTCCCGCGCCATTTTGACCGATAATCAGCAGATATTCCCCTTCGGCAATATCGAGGGACACATCCCGCAAAGCGGTAGTACCATCGGGATAGGTATGGCAGAGATTTTTTACCCTCAGTATGGGGTTTAAGGGGTCAGAAACCGACGATAAGGGAGGGGTTGGGGTTCTATGATGATAAAAGGATTTAAGCTCGTTTAAACGGGCAAAACCGCGGTCGAGGGTGACAGGAATGGACTCGACCGCCCCGATTTTCTGCTCGATCAAAGCAAAAGTAGTGGCCACTTGCGGAGGACGCAGGGCATTTTCCTGTAAACGTTGTACTTGGGAGTAGATCTCTGCTGGGGTTCCCATGGCTTCGATCGCACCTTCCCTTAATAGTACCAGGCGATCGGCATATTCGGCCATTTCCTCGGCCGCGTGGGAGACCATCACAATAGTGACACCGAGATGGCGATTTAATTCCTTAATGGTGGCGAAAACTTCCTGGGATCCCACCGGATCCAGTTGGGAGGTGGGTTCATCGAGAATTAACAAAGCGGGCTGAACTGCGAGGGCAGCGGCGATCGCTAATCGTTGTTTTTGTCCTCCCGATAGTTCCCCCGGCGATTTTTTTTCCATTCCCTCTAACCGGACTGCCGCTAAAACTTTGGGAATGCGCGCTTTAATTTCCTCTCGCGGTAGCCGTAAATTTTCTAGGGTAAAAGCGATTTCATTTTCTATCGAAGTGGCTAAAAGTTGCGTTTCGGGATCTTCAAATACTGCCCCCACATAGCGGGCCAAGGTGCTAACGGGATGGGTTAAAGTATCTAAACCGGCTACCGTTGCATAACCAAAAAAACGCCCTCCGTAGAATTGGGGGACAATACCGTTAAGAGTTAAACAGAGAGTAGTTTTCCCCGCACCTGTGGGCCCGATAATACCTAAAAATTCTCCTCGATGAATTGCTAAAGAGATATTTTTAAGCACTAGATTGGAGGATTCGGGATAAATATAGGAAACTTTCTCTAATTGGGCGATGATTTCCATTATCGGTGGGGAAGAGAAGACGGGAGTGGGGTAGATAGGGAGATATTTTTCAGGGAAATTTGAATGAGGGACGCTTCTATTTTCCGCTATTTCGATCGATGAACTCGATTATCACACAGGCGGCCTACTACTCTATGATTTATCCTGCAATTTTACCAGTTACCGCTCGCCCGTTCGCAGAAAAACTTAATATTTCTACTCTTGACAAATTTGCTGTAAGGTGGTCACAAAATCGGGGTAGGAAATGCCGGCCGCTTCAGCGTGATGGATAGTGGTGGGTTGACGGCAATTGAGGGCAGCGATCGCTAGACTCATAGCAATGCGATGATCGGTAAAACTGTCCACTTCCGTGCCGAATAGGCCTGTACCGCCGGTAATCTCTAAACCATCGGGTAATTCCGTTACTTTTGCCCCTAGGCGATCGAGTTGGGTGGCCATCACCGTCAGGCGATCGCTTTCCTTCACCCGTAATTCCTCGGCATCCTTGATAATTGTCGTTCCTTGGGCAAAAACCGCCGCTACTGCCAAAATCGGAATTTCATCGATCAGACGGGGTATAATCTCACCAGCGATCATGGTTGCCTGTAGTTGACTGGATTTCACCCGCAGATCCGCCACCGGTTCCCCCGTCACCACCCGTTGATTTTCGAGGGTGATATCTGCCCCCATTGCCTGTAAAACCTGTAAAACTCCGGTTCTAGTCGGGTTTATTCCCACATTTTCGATTAATAACTCGGAATTAGGCACGATTGCTCCCGCTACCAACCAAAAAGCCGCCGAACTGATATCCCCCGGTACAATCACCGTTTGTCCAGTTAAAGTGGGATAACCCGTCACCGTGACGCTATTAGTCTCCCCATCCACCTCAATATTTGCCCCAAAAGCGCGCAGCATCCGTTCACTGTGATCGCGAGATAAAGCGGGTTCCGTGATTGTGGTTTTCCCCTCCGTTAAGAGTCCTGCGAGGAGAAGACAGGATTTCACCTGTGCAGAAGCGACGGGAGAATAGTAGTGGATCGGTTGCAGAGATTCCCCAGAAACGGCTAAAGGAGCCAAAGAATTGGCTTTTCTGCCCCAAATTTGCGCCCCCATTTCTTTGAGGGGTTTCACCACCCTGGACATGGGACGCGATCGCAGGGAAGCATCACCGGTGACGACAAAAAAACGGTCCCGATGACCGGCCAATAATCCTAACATTAAGCGGATCGTCGTGCCGGAATTGCCCGCGTCGAGGATTTCTAAGGGTTCCTCGAGATTGCCTAAACCCCTACCTTTGACGATCACTTTCTCGCTGTTGAGTTGGGAAATTTCCACACCCATGGCACGAAAACAACTAGCGGTACTGCGGGGATCTTCGCCCAATAATAACCCATGAATAACAGTTTCTCCTTCGGCGATCGCCCCCAACATCAGGGAACGATGGGATATAGATTTATCGCCAGGGATGGTGATTTTCCCCCGTAATCCCGTGATTTTACCCGGATCGATGACTAAATCTTGATGGGATTGAAGGGGGTTAAGGGTGACAATAGACATGATCGTTAGGCAGATGAAGACAAGCTCGATCTATTTTCCCCCTTTACCTCGCCCTTTCCTTGTCAAGTTATGTAAAGAATATTAAGCTAGAGTGACAGTTGATTTTCCCAGTGTGACAGGAACGAGGGAAAGGACACAAAGATCGATCGCTCCCGTATTAGGTTAAACTTATCACACCAAGAAACTGATAACTGATAACTGATAACTGATAACTGATAACTGATAACTGATAACTGATTATGTCTCGTCGTCAACTGTTGAGTTTTTTAATTGCAGTAATTCTGGCATTTTTTGCCCTTATTCCCGATGCTAACGCTTTAGGTGGCCCCCAACCCCCTTTAAATCAACCGGCACCCGATTTTAGCCTACCGACTAACACGGGAGAAGGAAATATTTCCCTATCGGATTATCGGGGTAAGTGGGTAGTTTTGTATTTTTATCCCAAGGATTTTACCCCCGGCTGTACCCTAGAAGCGCGGCGTTTTCAGCAGGATTTGCCGAAATATATGGCTAAAAATACGCAAGTTTTAGGGGTAAGTGCCGATGATGTCGATTCTCATGCGGAATTTTGTGACTCGGAGGGGTTAAAATTTCCCTTACTGGCAGATACTACCGGAGATGTTAGTAAAGCCTATGGTTCTTGGATGGGTTATGTTTCCCTGCGTCATACCTATCTTATCGATCCCGATGGGATTTTAAAAGAGATTTATTTAGGGGTAAATCCTGCCATTCACAGTGCCGAAGTTTTAGCACGTTTAGAGGAATTACAGGCGAGTTCTTGAGATAATTGGTCTTGAATCTAGAAATTATCTTGATAAAAGCTACCCGCAGCCGATGGGATAAAAAAAATCCCGACCACGATTTTGTTATCGGTGGGGGATATAGATTAACAACCTTAACCGAGATAATCAGGACTAATTGCAATTATCGTCCTTATCACCCTTACAGTCACGGTTTTGTAAAATTAGCGGCGAAGAGGAACGGTCAAAATGGTTATCTTGACTATTAACCGCTAAAGTGTGAGGAAGAGAACCTAACAGCAAGGAGACCACAACAAACAAGGTTAACGAGATTTTCATGGTTTTACTCCCTTAAGCACCATCAGGTAATTGACCTATTTTTACCATAGGGTTTTTCCGCTCGGATGTCAGTCCCATTGCCAAGAGGGAAAAAGGGGTTAACATGGAAAAAAAGGGAATATAAGTAGAATAAAGTAGAACGGGATGAAACCACAGGGATGGGACGAGTTTCTCAAACATCTAGCCAGAGAATACGGTGTTCAAGGCAAATTAAAGGAGATTTTTTTAGTTCGTTTTGCCTACGAAAATTGGCGCAAACCGGATGAGGAAATTTGGGAAATGGCCGAGGCCGCCAGCCATGAAACCTATAAAAAACAAATGACTAAAATCTATAGCTATTTCTCGGCAGATAAAGATAATGGCTGTCCCGAACTAGAATTAGGTAGTAAAGGGCCGGGTAAGTTCCAAATCCTCCGGGAATGGTTCAAAGATATCAAATATCCTGAATGGAGAAATCAACCCGCCCCGATACTAGCAGAAAAATCGGTTATAGATACTTATATTAGCCGCCCTCCCGTCGAAAGCGACTGTTATCAAGAAATTAATCGTCCGGGGTCACTTATTCGCATTAAATCCCCCGAAAAGACTGGTAAAACTTCTCTCCTGAAACATCTGCTCGCTCAGGCAGATAGTTGGGGACATAGCACAGTTTATATTAATTGTCAAGTGGCAGAAAAGGCGATGTTTGCCAGTTTAGACCGATTTTGTCGCTGGTTTTCGGCAAATGTCAGCCGAGAATTGGGTTTAAAGCCTCAATTAGATGAATATTGGGACGAGGAACTATTTGGCAGTTTAATCAGTTGTCAAACCTATTTTCAGTCCTATCTTTTGGAACAGATTAACGGGCCGCTCTTTTTGGCCCTAGATAATTTAGACAGAATTTTCGAGTATCCCGACATCGCTAGGGATTTTTTGCCGCTTTTGCGCTGTTGGCACGAAGAAGCTAATAATTTAGAAATCTGGCAGAATTTGCGGTTAGCGATTGCTAATTCCACGGAAATCTATATTCAATTGGACGCTAATCAATCTCCCTTTAATGTCGGTCGCGCGATTAAATTACCCGGTTTTAGCCTCGAACAACTGGAAAACTTGGCTAGTAGCTACGGATTGCCTAAAAATGACGATAATCAGCGTTTTATCGGGGATTTAATCGCTCTAGTCGCTGGTCATCCCTATCTTAGCCGTTTGGCCCTGGAAGCGCGGGTGCGCGGGGAAAAAAATATTCTCCCTAATGCTGCTACCCAAGGGGGAATTTATGCGGCACACCTGCGTCATCACTGGGATAGTCTGCAAAAACAGCCGGAATTATTGACAGGGATGGGGGAAGTGGTTAATTCTTCCGATAAGGGAGCGCGATTAGAACCGATTACTGCCTATAAACTGGAAAGTATGGGTTTAATTCAGTTAAAAGGCGACCTAGCCCAGCCTAGCTGTCAATTATATCAGCTTTACTTCCGAGAGGAACAAACTGGCAGCGATCTCTAGTAGATAATTAGGGTCTGCTGAAAAAGTTTTTCCTGGTGGCAGGGTGTGGGGTGTAGGGTGTAGGGTGTGGGGTTTTACCGATTTTGAGGGGGTCAATTACCTAATTTTCAGGGAAAAAGTACCTGAATTTTCCCCCCAATCACTC
>NZ_JAPZQJ010000221.1:0-6690 GCF_027530405.1 Microcystis sp. LE19-41.2A
GACTTTCAAAAACCTTGCATTATCCTTCTTGTAGTACATCGCTTGGTACACAAAACAAGGGCAACAAAGCCTGAAACGACTGGCTACTGACGACCGGCTACTGACTCCTACCCCCAGGAAAAACTTTTTCAGCAGACCCTATTTATTCTCCGTTTTGCCTTTTGCATGAGTAGAAAACGGGTTTCTCCGAGAAACCCGTTTTCTGTGCGTTACTCAACGGATTTAGTATGATAACTGATTCAAGGCTGCCTCCTGTCTCCTGTCTCCTGTCTCCTGTCTCCTGCCTCCTGAATTCGTTAGCCCTTCAGCAATAAATCGCTAATTTCCGACTGACAATGACCAATTAAACGATTAAGGGCTTTTTTTCCTTGTTTACCTTGATAATCTGAGCGATCGCTTTCAGTAATTCCATAGGGACGACCGATCGCCACCTTGACACGATGATAAAAGACAACGGGATGCCAACCGTCTTGATCGAATAAAGGTTCCGTGGTATCTAACCAGCGCAGCAAACGCACGGGAAAAGGACTAATAACAGTTTCCGACTCGGAGAGAATAGCCACAGGTAAGACCGATAGATTCTCCACGGGACAACGCAGGGCTAAATGGGCAAATCCGCTTTGAAAAGGGCTAATTTGACGAGGAGCAGTCAAATTTAACATCGGCGATCCACCTTCTGGAAATAAACCGATCCATCGTCCGGACTGTAAAAAATCCGTTGCTTGCCGAAAAAAAGTCCGGTGGCGTTTTTCAGGGGTATCAAAGGGAAAACAGCCCAATTCTCCGATTAATTCCCGCAAAAGCGGCGTTTTTCCCATGTAGTGATGACAGGCGATCGGGAGAGTTTTGCCCAAAGCTTGAATTAAGATCGGCGCGTCCAAAAAGCTACGATGGTTACTTACCACGATCGCCACTCCTTGGCTGGGTAGATTTTCTTGACCGACGGTAAACAGACTCGTGCGCGTGGTATCAAGAATTAAACGAGAGGTGGATAGGGGGGTAAGCAGCTTCATGGAAAAAAAAAATCGGCCTTAAGATTGTTTTTATTGACTTAGACTACAACTAAAGGATAAAACAGAATTAGAGGATCATAAAATATAAGGGATTGTGTCCCAATCATCTACGGATCAGCCTCGGGGCAGCCTCGTCTATTTAAAAAAATAAATTTCATGAATGATTTAAATGAGCGAAAAACATTTGCTTTAACAACACCTCTTTATTATGTCAACGATATCCCTCACATCGGTAGTGCCTACACAACGATCGTAGCGGATGTTATGGCACGATGGCAGCGGTTACAGGGCAATTCTGTCCTCCTAATTACAGGAACCGACGAACACGGACAGAAAATCGAACGGACTGCGGCAACCAAAGGACTCGCTCCCCAGGAACACTGCGATCGCATCGCCACCAGTTTTGCCAATCTCTGGGCAAAGCTACAGATCCAGTATGATCGCTTTAGTCGTACCACTGCCCCCCGTCATCAGGCAATTGTTAACGAATTTTTTGAAAGAGTCTGGGAAAAGGGCGATATCTATCTCGATCGCCAACAGGGTTGGTATTGCGTCGCCTGTGAAGAATTTAAGGAAAAAAGAGAACTGTTAGATAATGGCTGTTGTCCCATTCATACTAATCTGGCCGCCGAATGGCGCGACGAGGAAAACTATTTTTTCCGTCTCTCTAAATATCAGACGCAACTAGAACAACTTTACCAAGAGCAACCCGATTTTATTCAACCGGAAAGCCGACGTAATGAGGTTCTCAACTTCGTTAACCAAGGACTACAGGACTTCTCCATTTCTAGGGTTAATGTGGCTTGGGGGTTTCCCATTCCCCACGATGGTCAGCATACCATCTACGTTTGGTTTGATGCCCTTCTTGGCTATGTTACCGCCCTTCTCGACCCCGAAGACGAACCCACCCTAGAAAATGCCTTGGCCAAATGGTGGCCGATCGATCTGCATCTGATCGGTAAAGATATATTAAGATTCCATGCCATTTATTGGCCAGCTATGCTAATGTCGGCGGGTTTACCCTTGCCCAAAAGAGTATTCGGCCACGGCTTTTTGACCAAAGACGGGCGGAAAATGGGCAAAAGTCTCGGTAATACCCTCGATCCCTTCGATTTGGTTGAGCGCTATGGGGCCGATGCCGTCCGTTACTATTTCGTCAAAGAGATTGAATTAGGACAGGATGGCGATTTTCAGGAAACCAGATTTGTTAATATTCTTAACGCGGATTTAGCCAACGATTTAGGCAACCTCCTCAATCGCACCCTAGGCATGGTTAAAAAATACTGCCAAAATATCCCTCCCCAGTTGACTGGCGTAGATATCCCCAACGATAATCGTCTTAAGAATATGGGGATCAATCTAGGGGTCATTGTTGAACAGAAGTATGATGCGCTACAATTTAATCAAGCCTGTGAGGAAATATTGGCGTTAATTCGCGCTAGTAACAAGTTTATCGATGAGAGTGCGCCCTGGAGTTTATTTAAACAGAAACAACAAGCAGCGGTAGAACAAGTCCTCTATGCGGTTTTGGAATCAGTAAGACTCTCTGCCTACCTACTCTCACCGATAATACCGACCTTGAGCAGTAAAATTTATCAACAACTAGGTTTTGTTATTGATTTTAATACTTTCAGGTCGGAGGATGGGGAAAACTCCCCTGATGGTGTCTCTTTTTCCCAACACTGTCAATGGGGATTACCCACAAATCCACAACTAGGAACACCTGAACCGATCTTTTCTAAACTAGAACTGCCGTTAAACGATTCCTAAAGGAATTTTTTGATAACTCTATTTTTTAAGGTCTGTTGTCCTTTGGGATACAACTGGCAAACACCCAACACTAAACTTTTAACAAACGAGGAAAAATAAAATGTTTGATGATTATGACACGGCCCCAGTCTTCACCCCCGAACAAGTGCTAGAAAATCGCGGTCGTGTGGCGATTTTCATTGATGGTTCTAATTTATTTTATGCGGCCCTGCAATTAGGTATCGAAATTGACTACACCAAATTACTTTGCCGTTTAACTGCTGGTTCTCGTCTCTTGCGCGCCTTCTTTTATACTGGAGTTGATCGCACTAACGAAAAACAGCAGGGATTTCTCCTCTGGATGCGTCGCAACGGTTATCGAGTCATCGCTAAAGATCTAGTACAATTACCCGATGGTTCCAAAAAAGCCAATCTTGACGTGGAAATTGCCGTGGATTTAATGGCTCTAGTGGGTTCCTATGATACCGCAGTCATTGTCAGTGGTGATGGGGATTTGGCCTATGCTGCCGATTCTGTCAGTTACCGTGGTGCGCGGGTGGAAGTGGTTAGTTTGCGATCGATGACCAGTGATAGTTTAATTAATGTAGCCGATCGCTATGTTGATCTAGATCAAATCAAAGAAGAAATTCAGAAAACTAGCAAACATCACGTTAGTTATAATAATTTCCCCGTCAGCGTCTTGGATCAAGATCGTAGCAGTCGCTAGAAAAATTCGGCAAAAATCAAGTTTAAGGTGGGTAATTCCCACCTTTTTCAGTGATCAGTTATCAGTGATCAGTGATCAGTTATCAGTGACCAGTTATCAGTGACCAGTTATCAGTTATCAGTTATCAGTTATCAGTTATCAGTGACCAGTTATCAGTTATCAGTTATCAGTTATCAGTGACCAGTTAAGTAGGTAGGCACAATTATTTGTAGGATGGGTTAGCGGTAGCGTAACCCATGCGGGCGTTGGGTTTCATGCTTCAACCCAACCTACGTTCATTTTATATTTAATTCCACCCACCTACTTATCAGTTATCAGTGACCAGTTATCAGTTAGCAGTTATCAGTTAGCAGTTAGCAGTTATCAGTGACCACTCCCCATCTGCTGCCTCCTCAATTAAGCGATACTACTGCGCTTTCTCGCTTCCTTATAAGATGTTCCCACATCCTGTAAACCGACTTTAATCATTTGTTGTTCCAAAAGAGCAAAAAAACGCAAGCGATCGCCACCTTTAATCACCGCTAAATTGTGCGCTTCCGCTAAGGCGATCGGATAACCATAACCTTTTAACACCTGGGCCAGTAAAATACTCAAAGAGCGATCGAGTAATTCTCGCTCCTCCACCACCCAAGCAGGAACCTCTACCCTAGCGATTTCCGTCCCCACATGGAGATAACAGAAGTAAATGCGATGTTCATCCCCATAAAGATCGAGTATTTTCAAAGAACTGCGCCAAAAAGGACTTCTTTGCCCCGGTTCCAATAAATAACCCCAGAGAGAAGCATCCCGGAGAGGATCGACAACGCGACAAGGGGTTTTTTCTGGGTCTAAATCACCGCAATTGATCAAGCAATTGGGAGTATCATGGGGACAAGATTGTAAACGCAGGAAATTTAAGCCTTCCGTGCTACGAGAAGCACTAATATAACCCATAAGCGGGATTCTAGCTGATTTTAAATCGTCCCAAGACTGAAAAATCGGTGGCAAAATTAAATCTTTTGCTTCCGGGGGGAGACTATCGATAAACCAATAGATCAAAGAACCATCCACGAGGGCTAAATTTGGTTCATAATGGGCCCCGGGGGGTTTTACCCAACGGGTAGCCATTTCTGCTAACATTTGGCTTTCTAATACCGTCCGACGATAACTCATCCACTCATCCACGCGAATACCCCACTGTTTAGAAATGTAGAGGTCTTCTGATTTGTAATAGACTTCGGGAATGCTATCGAGGAGCGGGTGCAAATTTTGACCATAGTGCAACATGATCCTACCGATATTAATTAGATAACAGTAGGCGATTTCGTGGTGAGAAGGGGCAATTTGGGAACCATCCGTGGCAAAAACGCTATGACTTTCGGGAGCGGGAAGGATAGTAATGCGGGTGTCGAGAGGTTCGATCGGTAGCGCGACAGAGAAAATTAGGCGATCGTGCCAGTTATGATAGAGTTCTAGCAGTTTTTCCTGTTGCTGTTGAGCTTGTTCTAAAAGAATTTTAGCCCTTTGCACTCGCTCGCGACTAGCTGTCACTTCCTGTTGAAAATGTTGACTGATTCCTGGCATTTTTGCCGCTAATTTCGCAAGATCGAGCATAACTATCCTCTACCTGACTTTTTTTGATGTTATCGCAATTTCCTGTCTCTAATGCTAAATTTGTCAATTATTGCCAAATTTATGCTTAGTAATCTCCGCTTACAGCAGTTATCTTAATGGTGAGATAGGAAGTTTTCCTTTTGGGGAGTCGCTCGTCAATACCAAAAAGGAATTCTGCGTATTTAGACAATATTTCTCCTTAAGATCATTATAGTTTTGATAAGAAATAATTTGCTCATGTTGCATTCTACCAACAATAATACCAGGGTGTATTCCTAGTTGTTCGGCAAATTGATTAATAGCTTTTCTATTCAGAGAATTATTGGCGATAAATCTCTGCCAATCTCTGGGAGCAATTAAGAAATTAGCCGCAAAAACATCCGCCTCTTTTTCTTTAATTGTATCTTGAATATCTTGCCCCTCTAAAAATAAAGTTCGTTTCCCATGTAATAAAATATGACCAGCTTCATGAAAAAAAGAAAACCAAAAATGATCATTTGTTTTGTATCGATCGCTCAATTGAATTAAAGCTCTCTGAGAACCTAACCAACGGGTAGCACCGTGTACCCTTGTTTTCGGAAGTTCAGGAACAAAGGTCAAGGCAACCCCCGCTGCCGCACAAAGCTCGATCATTTGCGGTTGAAATACCTCGATAGACTTAATAGTTAACGAACGAATTTGTCGCAAGGCATCTCTGAATTTCAACTCGTTGTAATCAGCACAATTAATTTTCGATGCCTCTATTTCTCCTTGACGTAACCATGCTGTTATTGCCCCTCGATCGCTATCAAATGCTTGAGACTTTCTAAAATCAATCGATAAATTTATCCCCCAAATCTCCTCCCATTGCTCAGGGGAGACAACGGCAAAAAAATTCAAGCTCTCTCGTAATTGCTCTATTTTATCCTCATCAAACTTGAGCCAGCCTAATTCAGTCATCTGGCGATAAGGAATTTGTTTTAACCAGCCTAAATAACCTTTTAATCTTTGATTCTCATTTTTTCTCGCTAAATATTCCCGATAAAGTCTTTCGCGCTCTATCCAGAAACCGGCGGGAGTTCCTAACACTAACTCTATCTGTAAGGCGGTATCGATAGTAATCTCCGCTTTACCTTTTATGATCTCATTGATAGTCTTTCTTGGTCTGCCCATGCGTTGGGCGAGTTCCGATTGAGACATATTTCTTTCTTCTAGGATTTCGGTAAGGGTTTCTCCCGGTGGAGAAATAAAATCCGGTGCATATCTGTTCTCAATAGTATTAGTCATATAACAATTCGTGGCAACGTCCCGGTAGCGCTCGCATTTCCTCCAGGACAATAACTGCCTTTAAGTCGTCGAGTCTTTGCCTGATTTTCTTAGCCATCTTCTCTCCATACTGTTTTTTCAGGAGCCGTTGGCTATTGCATTCGTTCTCAAATTTTTTTTCCTTAAATACAATATCCATTGTAGTTGACATCCTCGCCGCCGTAAACGGACGGTGATTCCCAAACCTCACGATTTAGGTTTCTGCTTCTTTCCCTTGCGGGGTTCCGCACCTGCCTTAACAGATTTACTCTGTTCTGGTCTTATGGTCGCTCTACAGACTGACACCGCAAGCCCTGCGGCCAA
>NZ_JAPZQJ010000312.1:0-14118 GCF_027530405.1 Microcystis sp. LE19-41.2A
CGAGGGTTCCCTTTGTCGTCCGATACTGTCCCGTTTCGGCAACATATCCCGCGGCCACCACTTCTAAACCGATCCTGTCTTGATTGGGGGTAAACTCCGCGATGGTGGCGATCGGATAATCCCGGGTATCGCTAAACTCCAGCAGAGCGAGATCTTGATTCTCCGATAGGGAATTGGGGACAATGCGGGCCGCACGGCTGTGGCCGTCGTAAGTTTGTACCTGTAGGGTTTTCGTGTTGCGGGTAACGTGGGCGTTGGTTAGGATAAGGTAATTATCGCCTTTTTTAGCGATAATCGTCCCTGATCCCCGATTTGTCTCGCTAGTAATCCGAACGGTGACTCGTTGTAGGAATTGCTCCTCGGTAAGCTCCCGATCGCCCTGTGCCGTCAGAATGGGATGATTAGAAATATTTCCGGCAGCCGGGGTGATAAGGGTTAACCCGGGTTGAGGCAGTAGGGAGAAAAGAAGGATGAGGGCGATCGAAGGTTTGATCATGGCTGTTACCTAGGGTTTGCTGAATAAATGTGAAATGTAGGCAAGGTAAGAGTTTTGTCGTTTTTCTCGTGAAACAGGTGCAAGATTTTGAGAGAATCGTGCTTCAAAACCTTGCGTCTTCATCGGCCCGGGTCCTGTAGGGGCGAAGCATTCGGGCAATAACCTATCGGTGAAACCGGAGATTTTCTATCCGAATGCTTCGCCCGTACTTTTTCAGCAAGCCTTACCTTGCTATTTTAAATAGTAAGAACGAAGAAAAAAGAAGATACCGGAGGTGGTGAGAAGTGCGATCGCTGGGGGGATAATCGGAACCCAGAGACCGAAATAACTAAAGAGAAGCCAACCGATACCAGTAAGGGAAATCACAGCGATCGCCACTGTCAAAAGTACCGTTTTTACCCGAAGAAAACGCCACGTTAACAATCCCCCCACCAGGGACCAACCCAACACCCAGAAAGCCTCCTGTAGGGGATTCCAGAAAGCGATCGAGGTACGTTTTCCTTCCATTGTATCGAGAATTTGACTGACTGCGTGCGCGTGCAAATAAACCCCCGGAATTGCTTCCGATGGGTTGCGACTAAAGGGGGTTAAAAAATCATCGATCCCGGGTTCTGTTACTCCAATCAGGACAATTTTTTCCCGGACTGATTCGGAATTAAAACCCGGATCTAAAACCTGTCGGAGAGATTTTTTCGGGGCAATTTTGATGATTGCATCGATGCCATTATCGGCGATTCGACGGTAAGCGAGCATAACTTGACGGCCGGATCGGGTATCGGATTGACTGGTTCTGTAGGGGCCGCGGTTGGATTGTAGCCAGTCACCGAGATGAGTATCCCCGATATTAATTTCTAGAATTCCCCGCTCCAGTTTATTGCAGTCAAAATCTTGATTCTGGGATTCTAGATATCGTTTGGCAATTAGGAGACTAAAACTAGGAGCATAATCTTTAAAATTACAGGACATTGAGTCAACTTTGGCCAAAGAATCCGGGGGAAGACAGGGAGAGGTGCGATCGAGTTTTGCCTGATATAAAAAACGACGAATTCGGGGAACTCCGGCAATGGTTTCGTCTGGGACTATGTTACTAAAACCACTCTGATTTTTTGGCAGTTCCGGGGGTGGGGGAAATCCGTCCGGTTGTGGGTAATTATTAAACTTACAAATCGAGATAAAATTAGGAGTATTTTGTAATTGTTTGGCTAGGGGTGGATAATCTTGACTGGCAGCGATGGGACGGAGGATATCTAAGGCGATAATTTGCGGTTCGTAGGGCAGTAATTTATTTAAAAGCTGCGATAATGCTTCTCCTGCGAGGGAACGTTTTTGATCGCTTCCTGGTATTGTTGGTCTTTTCATCCCCATGCGATCTTGATATGCCCAATCTTGGCGATCAATGGTAATAATTAATAATCTTTCATCGGGTTTATCTTTGGGTTTTAGTTGCATCAGGCGATCATAAATATTTAATTCTAAGGGTTCTAAAATTCCTGTTTCTCTTATTGCCAAGACTGTCATCGTTACGGCTAAACCTAAACCGAAAGTTAGAGCAAATCGTCGCCAATTTTTAGGGGGTTTACTGAAACTATGCCAAGTGGGGGGTTCTTCGGTGGGATTGGGGCAAACTACGGGCAGCCAACTGGCACAGGGATAGTCTTTTTCCCAGTCATCGTGGAGATTTTTTTGGGCTTCATGTACGGCGCTATAGAGAGATTTATTATTGGTAAAAGCGGTTAAAAAGTATTGCAGAAATTTGGGAGAAACAGGATCGGGTAATTTCTCGCGCATAAAGATTAGATGGGGTAATGCCATCCCTTTTTCCCGTGATAGTTGTTGTGCTAAACCAATACCATCACAGGAGTTAAATATCGCTAACTTTAACCCGTTTTTAGTAGCTTCTCCCAGAGAAAAGCTAAAATCAGCTATCTTTAATTTATGAGTTTCTGTTAGTTGAATTTCGCAATCTTGGCCATCTTCTGTACTGGCACTATGACCGCTAAAAAAGAGAATATTCCAAGTTTCTTGACGCAATAACTGATTTAATTTTTGCGGGTGAGGGGCTTTTTCCCAGATAATTTCGGCTCCTGCTTTTCCCGCAATATCGTCTAAAGTTTTGCGATCTTCTTCGAGAAATCTTAAGTCGGTGGCATAGCCTAAAATGGCTAAAATCCGAATTTTTTCATGATTTCTTAATTGTCTGGCTAAGGTATCGTATTCTGAGACAATAATGGCTATATCTGCGCCAGTATTTTGGAGGATTTCCCATTTTTCCCAGGGGAATCTTTGCAGCCAAATATTATCGGTTTGTAACCAGATACGAAAGTTATTGCCAGAGCGCAGAATTGCGGTTTTTATCGGTTCAAATTCTGGGCTATTATTCAACCATTTGTTTAAGTGATCCTCAAATAATTTGGCTTTTTCTTGGCAGTTTTTAAAAACTAAACTCTGCTGAGAACTATTGGTAATTTGTTGGGGATTGCTATCTTTTAAGACTTTAAAAAATCCCTCTAATTCACTATAGTGACGTTGCCATTGACGGTAAAAAGTTAATAACTCTAAATTAGCTGGTAGCCTTGCTTTGATCACAGTTTGGGGACGAGAATTAAGATCGGGACGAATTTCTAATTTTACTTTAAATCCCCGATCAAATGTGCCATCTAGTTCGAGAGTTAAGAGTTTAATCATTAAGTTTTTCCTCGCTTACACTTGTAAATATTCGGTTACTCTTGCCGATTCTAAAGCCACTTCAATGAAGAATTTATCCCCCAATTCAGCATCAAATCGATAACGAATAAATTCATCGTTATCTGTGGCAATTACTTCTCGAAAAACCTGACCAGTTTCGGTGAGAATACTTAATTTTAAATGGGGGGGTAAAGTGCTTGTTTCTCCGGTGGGGTAAACAGTCGCTTGCAGGCTAAATACTTCTTCAGTTTTAGCGATAGTAATCATCAAAGCGAGGGGATTTCCCAGTAATTCTACTCCTAAATCTTTGATGCGTTTAATTTCTGTATTTTTGAATGCTGGAACCAGTGACAGTGAGCTAAAATCGAGGATACTTTGCCAATCAATGGGGAAATTATCAGTAAACCAATTGGTTAACTTGACTGGGGATTTTTGCCGACGGGTAATTAAAATTTTTCTCCAGTTACTATTGACGATAACTGCTGCCCATTCTTGAAAAGTAACGGCTTTTCTGGGAAAGATTAACTGAGGATTAGCTAAGATGTCTAGTAAGGTTGTCAATCTATCTAAAGATAGTTTTTCCTCCATCTTTTCCCGTTCAATCTTAACTGCTTGTAATTGACACTCTCCCCATAAATCCAAAGAATCTGATCCTGATTGCAGTTGATTTCTCGGTAGAGAGTAGTTAAGATTACGCTTAATATATTGTCCTTTTTCCTTAATATCTTTATGGGTAGTACAACCCCAAATTCTCAGATGACTTTCGGCAGTGTTTACCTGTACAGCTAGATAATAATCACCAATTAATTGAGGAATATCTACCCATTCTTGAGGAATTTCGATCGCTTCTAGATCCAGAGTTTCGCTGGCAATAACTATTACTGACTTTTCGCCTAATTTAACGGTAAAACCATTAACTCCTAGTTGCCAGAAATCCTCTTGATTTTCTACTAAGCTAACCCCAGGCATCCCTGACTGTAGATAGTTAAAAATAACTTGTTGACAGAGATAATTAATATAAAATCTCTGACGAATACTGGCATCAGTAAAACTGGCACTTTTTGCCCAACTTATCTCTTGAATATCTGCGGGTATTTCTAGCCAAATGCTATCAGGAGTTAGTTCTAACCAATCATTAACCATAATTAATCCTCCTGAGTTGTTGCGCTGGTTTGATAGTAGTATGTTAGCCATGGTTCTATTGCCTTACTAATAACTTCTCTATCGTGGGACTGGGAAGGAATATGCAGGTTTTCGCTGGCCCAGGGTAAAAACTTTTTAGCGAGGTGACGATAAACTTTATCCAGTTCCCTAGAAACCTGATATTGTTTGATAACCACCGTGGTGATTTCTGTAATCTTAGCGGCAATTGCCACTTGTCCCAACCCCAACCCATAAGTCATCTCTAGAATTAACTGAATTTGCGGATGCAGTTTTGCCTGTTGCGGCTGCTGACAAATCTGTGAAATTTCTGCGCGTAACCAAGCTAGAATTTTTTGGTGATTTTGTTGCGACTCGCGAAAATTTTCCGCCGCTTCTAACTGCTGCCAAGGGGTATCATGGTCAGTATCTTCGATCATTTCCTCCCTCGTGCTACTTTCCTCACCCCCTAAAGGTTGCTGTAGAGAAATTGTTTTTCCTTGGGGAAATAAATAATCAAAAATAGCTTGTCCCGCATCCTCTAACCATCGGTTAATTGTCGCAGAACTGATTTTGATGGTAGAGTGGCTATCCGAGTTATAAGCAGCGGCGATTTTTTGCCAGATTTCTGGACTAGGTTCCTGAATTTTACCATCGGTTTTTATTTTTGCCTGGGCATAAATTTCTTTATAGTAATCCCAAGCTAAAAGGTAATTTTCGAGAGTTTCTCCCACGAATCCCCTCGCCTGGAGAGCTTGGCTGAGACGCGCTCCGGTAGAATTAAGTAGTAGGCTCCAAGTATTATGGCCGAATGCTTGACTAATCTGACGGATGCGATCGATTAAGCGATATTTAATCCTCTGATTGGCAAAATTATCGAAGCGAGTAGAGAATAAAGGCTTAAAGTCAGCTAAGATAGCCTCAAAACCAAGAATTCCTTCGTTAAAGTAGTCTTCGATCTGATAATCTAGTTTAGCTTGATATTTTTGATAGATTTCGGCAGCAGCCCAGTAGCAAGGTTCCTGCAAATAAGCGTATAAATGCCCACGGAAAAGATGATTTTGGGAACCGTGATTCTGATACTGTTGGTGAAAGAATAGGGACCAATACTCCTCGGACTCGACATTAGGATCGATTGGGCCATAGCTTTCCATGTTACGACGCAAACGCCGATCGCAATTCCATTCTGTCCTATTTTGCTGCAAAACTAAAAAGCAACAAAACTTCTCCAGCAAAGTCTCTCGTTTTTTCATCTAGCTAGTCCCCGTGGAGGTCAACTAAACTCTATATCGTTCCACTTGCAGCTTTTATGCAGTATTTTGGCATTTTGTTACAAATTGATCATACTCGGTCTAGGAGAGTCACATTGACATACTCCCCCAACCCCCAACAGCTAACCCCGATGGAGGACCAGAACGGGCATATTAAAAAAAAACCTGTCCAGTGTTCCTGAGAAACGTTAACATAAATTAACAACCCCTTGACAACCGATAAGATCATCCTCAATTTATCAGGAGTTCGACAGCGTGAACAAAAACGGTAATAACAAAAAATGGCGCAATGCGGGACTATATGCCCTATTGTTAATCGTAGTCCTTGCCTTGGCCTCAGCTTTCTTTGATCGCCAGCCAGCAGTGCAACAAACTTGGAAGTATAGTGAATTTTTACAGGAAGTGCGGGAAGGTAAAGTGGAAACCGTGCGCTTAAGTGCCGACCGGCAACGGGCGATCGTACCCACTCAAGATGGAGCAAATGTATTAGTCAACCTGCCCAACGATCCGCAATTAATCAACATCTTGGCAGAAAATAACGTTGATATTTCCGTACTGCCCCAAAGAGAAGAAGGAGTATGGGTAAGAGCCTTCAGTAGCCTCTTTTTCCCGATTTTACTTCTTGTTGGTCTATTTTTCTTGCTCCGTCGCGCCCAAAGTGGTCCCGGTTCCCAAGCGATGAACTTCGGCAAATCGAAAGCAAGAGTACAGATGGAACCCCAAACCCAGGTTACTTTCGGTGATGTGGCCGGGATTGAAGGGGCAAAATTAGAATTAAACGAAGTGGTGGACTTCCTGAAAAATGCCGATCGCTTCACGGCAATTGGGGCAAAAATCCCCAAAGGAGTCCTTTTAGTCGGTCCTCCGGGGACAGGTAAAACCCTGCTTGCTCGCGCAGTAGCTGGAGAAGCGGGAGTCCCGTTTTTTAGCATTTCCGGTTCGGAATTTGTGGAAATGTTCGTCGGGGTGGGTGCTTCTCGCGTCCGCGACCTATTTGAACAAGCGAAAGCGAATGCACCTTGTATCGTCTTTATCGATGAGATTGATGCTGTCGGTCGTCAACGGGGTGCCGGTTTAGGGGGTGGTAACGATGAACGGGAACAAACCCTCAACCAATTATTAACGGAAATGGACGGTTTTGAAGGTAATACAGGTATTATCATTATCGCCGCCACTAACCGTCCTGATGTGCTGGATGCCGCTTTATTACGTCCGGGTCGTTTTGATCGCCAAGTGGTGGTGGATCGTCCCGATTACGCTGGCCGTAAGGAAATCCTTAATGTCCACTCCAGAGGCAAAACTCTGGCCCAAGACGTGGATCTCGATAAAATCGCCCGTCGTACCCCCGGTTTTACCGGTGCCGATCTAGCTAATTTGCTCAACGAAGCCGCAATTTTAGCGGCACGTCGCAATTTAACCGAGATTTCCATGGATGAGATCAACGATGCGATCGATCGTGTTCTAGCAGGTCCTGAGAAGAAAAATCGCGTCATGAGTGAAAAACGCAAAACTTTAGTTGCTTACCATGAAGCTGGTCACGCTTTGGTGGGTGCTTTAATGCCGGATTACGATCCCGTCCAAAAAATTAGTATTATTCCTCGCGGTCGCGCTGGGGGTTTAACTTGGTTCACTCCTAGCGAGGATCGCATGGAATCCGGGTTATATTCTCGCGCTTATCTGCAAAATCAGATGGCTGTAGCTTTGGGAGGTCGTTTAGCTGAAGAAATTATCTTCGGTGAGGAGGAAGTGACCACGGGTGCTTCTAATGACCTGCAACAGGTGGCACGAGTAGCGCGGCAAATGGTAACTCGTTTCGGCATGAGCGATCGCCTAGGGCCGGTGGCTTTAGGTCGTCAAAATGGTAATGTTTTCCTAGGTCGTGATATCGCTTCCGATCGAGATTTCTCCGATGAAACTGCGGCAGCTATTGACGAGGAGGTGCGTAACTTAGTGGAACAGGCCTATCGTCGCGCTAAAGAGGTTTTAGTCAATAACCGCGCCATCTTAGACCAGTTAGCGCAAATGTTAGTGGAAAAAGAAACCGTGGACGCAGAGGAGTTGCAAAATATCCTCGCTAATAACGATGTGAAAATGGCGGCTTTAGCTTAAGTTTTGTAACATTTTCTTGACAAACAGCATCCATCAGGGTGCTGTTTTTTTTGATAGCTGTTAATCGGGTGCATCTCAATTTTTGTCAATCCCACACAGAGAAAACGGGTTTCTCGGAGAAACCCGTTTTCTACTCATGTAATTTGGGATTTTTAAGCGGAAACTTTCTCCTAAAGTTGATTCAAGGTAGGGTTGATTCAAGGTAGGGTTGATTCATGAATCAACCCTACCCAAACCCCGAAGCGCATTAGTTTTTCGGTGGGATGCTTACAGATAGCTGCTGATATATCTGTAATAATTTAAGAGTCACTGATAATTAATGTGGGATGTACCCCTGTTAATCAGCTTCACAATACCCAGTTTAAATGCGTCTTAAGTAGGGAGGCACAATTATTTGTAGGATGGGTTAGCGGTAGCGCAACATGAGCGGACGTTGGGTTTCATGCTTCAACCCAACCTACGTTGATCTTATATTTAATTCCACCCACCCACTTAGCTTAACAGTCCTGTCTTTTCACTGTTCACTGATTACTGATTACTGTTCACTGATTACTGATTACTGTTCACTGATTACTGATTACTGTCATGTAGCATCGATGACTACTTCCTCTTTACCTATTTTAATTGTTATTTGTGGGGCAACTGCCACAGGAAAATCCAGTTTAGCCCTACAATTGGCCGAAAAGTTTAATTCAGTAATTCTCAGTGCCGATTCCCGACAAATCTATCGAGAATTTAATATTGGTACTGCTAAACCTAGCTTAGAAGAATGTGAGCGGATTCCCCATTATCTAATTGATATTTGTGATCCTCAAGATAATTTTACCCTAGCACAGTACCAAGAACAAGCTGAGGATTTAATCAACAATCTCCACTATTCTCCCCTGTTTTTAGTCGGTGGTACGGGACTTTATATCAAGTCCATTGTCAAAGGTTTAAAAATACCGAGGGTTTCCCCTCAACCGGATTTAAGACAGCAATTACAAGCTTTAGGACAATCCTATCTTTATCAAATTCTGACGCAGGTAGATGAAGATGCCGCTAAAAAAATTCATCCCCATGATCAAGTCAGGACTTTACGCGCTTTAGAGGTTTTTTATCTAACAGGAAAACCTATCTCTAGTCAGCAGGGAGAAAATCCTCCCACTTATCCGATTTTACAAATTGGTTTAGATTGTTCCCCAGAAAGTTTAGACAAGCGGATCACTGTTCGTACTCATCAAATGATCGCCAGGGGATTAGTAGCAGAGGTGCAGAATTTGGGGGATAAATACGGTTGGGATTTGCCACTTTTACAGACTTTGGGTTATGCAGAAATTAAGCAATATCTCCTCGGGGAAATTTCTTTAGAACAGGCGATCGATCTAATTATTCTCCACACCCGTCAATTTTCCAAACGTCAGCGCACTTGGTTTCGTGCCGATGCTGATATTGTCTGGGTTCCCATCGATAAAGAAAATTTATTAAAATCGGTGGAACGAAAAATTATTTTGTTTCTTGAGGGGTTGTCAAGGCCCGATATAAAAACACATCATCCTGATTAACGATTAACTGGAAGTTCTCATTTTGATTCAGTTTATTTAAGTGATCATCAATTAGTTCTGGTGAACTAGACCAACCGGGATGACGGCGATCGAGTAGGATATAATTAAATTGATTTAAATCTAGGGATTGGGAACCTTCGATCGCTAATTTGATCATTTCTCGATGGGTAAGATGGGGGGCAATTCTAGAAGTAGTCAAGACACTCTCACTGGTGGTAATTTGGGTTAGAGCTTTTTGGGTGGCGGACCAAGTATCGAGGGAATTTAAATACAGTGACCAAAAATAGCCGTATTTAGCTAAGGCAAAAAAGGCAATAATTGCCCAAGTAATTATCCATTTAGGCTGCTTCAACCAGTTACTATTATGGGCTAAAGTGGCGATAACCGCTAGAAATAAAAAGGGCAAAATTGGCAGGGAATATTGAGTGGTTAAGTTTTTTTGTGGGGCATGATCTGCTAATAAATTTAAAGCGAGTGCGGGAATAGCGGCAATTATTGGGGCAGAATAGCGCCAGGATAAACCCCAAACTAAGGGAATAAATAATAGGATTAGGTATTCTAGATTATTGCCAGTAAAGATTTTTCCCAAGACAAGATCGGGTTTGAGGAAAAGATTAAAGATAATTGCTGGTAAACTATCTCCTAGATAACTATATCGAGAATCGGCCATTTCAATAACTGCCGATTTTCCTGTCAGGAGAGGGATTAATAATTTCGTGGCGATAATAAACCAAAGAATGCCGCTAATCATGGCAATTATTCCGGGGATTTTTTTCTTTTCCCAAAGAAGTAACCAGATACCCATTCCCAACAATGTTAAAGAGAGAATTGCTTTACAACCGAGAATAATAATGATTCCTAGACAAAATCCCCAGAGATTATTTAATCTTGCGGCCAAAATTGTCCAAAAAATGGCTGGAACTGCGATAACTTCAGGATGAAAATCAAAGAGATTAACATTAAAAATCAGGGGATAGAGCAGATAAACTAAGGCTAATGTATAGGCTTGTTTTTCTTTTAATCCCGCTTGTATTGCCAATTGCCAGAGGGGAAAAACGGCAAGGGAAAGGGAAAAAGCTTGTAAGAAAAGCAGCCAATAAACGCTAGGATAAATTTTATAAAGTAAGGCTATAGGATAGAGAATAAAAGCGATGTGATCGCCTAAAATATGGTAGTCAACAAAAGATATAATCGGTGGTTTACCTTGAGAAATTAGGTAAACTCCTTGATCGAACCAACCAAGATCGAGAGCATTAGATTGAAATAAAATATGTCTGATAGCACTGCAAACAAACAGGATTATTGTCGCGCAACCAATTAACCAAAATAAATCATTTTTTTTGTACATAATCATTAAGTTTTACTGGGATTTTTCGGGGTTATTACGACAATACTGCCAGGTATGTATAAAATAGGAAGCAACTTCAGTAAACCATGTTTTAAAAATATTTCTGTTCTCACTGGTGACGATAACCCCATTAATAAAATCTTGCCATTGGGGATCATTAGCGGGAAGAATGAAACCATAATAATCACAATTTAAAGGATTGCGCGGGATAAGTTTATAATCTTGTTCTAAGGATAAACCGAGAATGACAGCTTCTCCAATTAGCAGAATCCCATCACTAGCAAAAGCATCTATTCTATTCCTTCTTAAACTTTGGATACCTCGCAGTCTTCCCGTCACTCCTTGAAATTCCTGATAGGTAGCAAGAGGATATTTTTGTCTTAATAATTCTTGAGTGGTGGTATCTCTTAAAACTCCAATACTTATACCTTCTAAGGACGAAGAAAAATTAAAATTCTTCTGATTATCACTCCGAACTAAAAACTGAGTTCCTGTGACAAAAAAAGGACGAGAAAAACTGACACCATCAGGTATATTTTTTCTGATACTATTAGGACCACACTCGAAATCAACGGTTTTATTTTCCAATAACTGGAAGCGATTAAATAAAGTGGATTTATAAATTTTGACACTGATGATCTGGAGGTTTAATTTGTGCTTGAGTTCTTCTCTAAGCAATTGGATAAAATCTAAGCATAATCCCTGCAAATTATTATTACTATCCCGATAGCCAAAGGGAATCGCATCTTCTCTCATAGCTACTTCTAATAATCCCGTGCGTTTAATTTTTTCTAGAACCGTTTCAGACTTAGCTGGGAGGGGAGCAAAAAAATTAGATAAAATAACGAGAGTAAGAATGATTAATTTCATGACTTTTGCCGAGATTATTTAAGATTTGTTATGGCCGTGATCCCATTTATCTAAAATGTCTTTGAATAATAATTCATCTAACCATGTCTTTACTACCACTGTCAAAGGTAAAGCCAATAATAAACCTAAGATGCCAAACATTTGAGCAAAGAAAATTTGAGCAATTAGGGTAATTGCCGGTAGTAAAGATACCTGTTTAGCCATGACAGTGGGTGTCAGCCAATAACTTTCGACATTTTGGATAATAAAATAGAGAATCAGAATAGCGACAATTTTCCAAGGTGCATCGATAACAGCAATTAGAATGGGAAAAATCACACTAGCAGTCGGTCCGATATTAGGGATAAAATTGAGCAATCCTGCTAGGATAGCATGAACGAGAACTAGATTAATTTGTAGAACAAAAAGACCGAAACCACTGAATAATCCTACCATAGTTGAACTAATGGCAATTCCCAACAACCAATTACCCAAACCCGCTTCCGATAGGGTAAGAATTTCCTCAGCGCGACGACGATAGAAGTTAGGAAATAATTTTAAGAAAGCTTGTCGATAGGGTTGGGGGTTGGCTAACATCATCATTGCTAACACCAGCACGAATAATAATTGCAAAATGGCCGTAACTGAGTTAGAAAAGAAGGTAAAAAAGTTACTAAAAACAAAGGTTCCTAAAGGTTGTAACTGCTGGACTAAATCAGTTAAATTAGGCAAGGGTGGCAACCAATCAAATTGAAATTGTTGTCGCCATTGAATCGAGTTATTGCGGACTAAATCCCAAGCTTGCGGTAAAAGTTCAATTAATTTTTGAAACTGTTCGATAAAGGGGGGAACAATAATTATAAAAAATAAAATCACAATTCCTAGACTCGTCAGCAGGGTGATTAAAATAGCCAAACCCCTTTTAATCCCCAATCTCTGCAATCCTTTAACACATCTATTTAAGGCTACGGTAAACACGATCGCCATAAAAATCAATAATAACAGCTGTCGAATCTGCCACAATACATAGAGAGCCATTATTAAACAGATAAACCCCAACCACTGACCAAATTTCACGACCTTGATTTATCCTATCGGGACAAGTTTTATCATACAGCAGTCGGGAGGCGGTCGGCAGGAGATAGGTTTTAGGTCTTGGGGTTTTGGAGTCTTGGGGTTTTGGGGTTTTAGTTCAATTTCCCCAGTTCCCCACTTCCCTACTTCCCCACTTCCCCACTTCCCCACTTCCCCACTTCCCCACTTCCCCACTTCCCCACTTCCCCACTTCCCTAACAGCACAAATCAAGTTCTGTATCAAAAATTTGCTAATTTTGCTGTTATGTGCTATACATTTACGCATCAAAACAGGATAGAAAAACGAGATTTTTTTAATTACCAGACATTTTCTCAAATTTTATGGCAACTCTCCCAGAGTCAAATTATCCTAAAAGAAATCCTCTCCTAGAAAATCCGACAAGACTCAGAGAAATTGTGGCCGTTAATGCTTTTATCCTTGTACTAGGACTTCGATAATGAAAGAATTGGAGCGATACTATAAAGTTTTAGGGTTAGATCATGGGGCATCTCTCGACGAGATCAATCAGGCCTACAAAGATTTGGTGTTTATTTGGCATCCCGATCGCATTCCCAAAGATAATCAGCGTCTTTTGGAAAAAGCCACCGCTAAACTGCAAGAAATTAACCAAGCTAGGGAACAATTGCGGCAAATTCATCAAAATTCTCCTAAACGCTCCAATTCCCCCCCTAAAACTGAAAAACAGCCCGCCCACGCCTATAAAACTGCTTCCCCCTATCAGCCTCACCCTAGCCAACCGGGCCAAAATTCCCAAACCCACAGTCATAAAACCCATAGTCAACAAACCCACAGTCAACACAGCCACTCCCAGAATAACCATCAGGTCCACAATCATGCCGCCTGGCGCCCTCACTATCGGGATTTAAACGGAGCCGATTTACAGGGAGCCAACCTGAAAGAAAAAGATCTCTCTAGTTGCAGTCTCATCGGGGCAGATTTAAGCCATGCGGACTTAAGCGATAGCTTCCTGCACAAAGTTAACCTAGAAAAGGCTAATCTGCACAAAGCTAATCTTTTTCGCGCCAATCTCCTCGAAGCTAACCTTAAAGGCGCAAATTTACAGGAAGCCAATCTCATCGGAGCGGATTTAAGTGGGGCGGATCTGTCGGCAGCGGATTTACGCGGGGCAAAAATTGGCTTCGGTAAGCGTATTATGGTGAAATTAACTGGAGCAATTTTAACGGGAACAATTCTCCCCGATGGTTCGATTCATCAATAGACCTCTTGTAAAAATCAAAAATTGTTGTTAGGGTTAGGAGTCAGTGGTCAGGAGTCAGTAGTCAGGAGAATTAAGAATGAATAATAATCAATTAAATGGTCTATTTAAGGATTTTATGCAATTTAATCCTTATTTTTACCGTTTTTGAACCCTCAAAAATTAATTATGCAAGAGGTTTCATTAAACCTCTTGCTAATTTTGATAAGTATCTAAGCACAATTAATTAGGGTCTGCTGAAAAAGTTTTTCCTGGGGGTAGGAGTCAGTAGCCGGTCGTCAGGAGTCGGTCGTTTTAGGCTTTGTTGCCCTTGTTTTTTGTACCAAGCGATGTACTACAAGAAGGATAATGCAAGGTTTTTGAA
>NZ_JAPZQJ010000144.1:0-20508 GCF_027530405.1 Microcystis sp. LE19-41.2A
ATAAATTCTCTCTAGCATTTTCTGGCTCTCGGGGTTTAGGTCTCTAATCAATCTCATTGTATTTTCCTGCTGCTTCGTTTTTTTATGTATTATACTTCTTAATTTTTTATTTGGGTAATTAATTTTGCATGACTACTTATCCAACAAGGTTTTTAGATTTATTCAGCCTGCTCTAGATAAAAAGCTTTATCCGGGCAATTTCTCCCCAACAGATGGTTTAAATTAAGATTTCATCCTTGAATAGATACAATAGATTTTTGTCTTGATCGGTCTAACTAAATTGTTGCCAAAAGCTGTGAATTTTTTAAATCAAACTTAACCGAAATTTTACCAAATCTTAACCAAAAAAATCTCCAATATTTCTAGATTTAAAAGTAATATTTATGCCTTAAACTATATTTTGAAGAAAGTTCAACTTTCCCAATTGTGCAGGATTCTTCAACCAGAAAATTTATGATATTCTCAACTGCTACCCTAACTCGTGTGTGTGCTGTCTCCTTCGCCACGGCAGCGGCCTTAGCAGGGACGATGGGAGAAGCTTTCGCCCAAACCCTGAACGGTGCAGGAGCCTCCTTTCCCGCGCCCCTATACCAGCGTTATTTTGCCGACTATAAAAACGCCACCGGTGTCACCGTTAACTATAATTCCGTCGGTAGCGGTGCTGGTGTCCGGCAATTTATCGCCGGAACCGTCGATTTTGGCGCTTCCGATGCCGCTCCTTCCTCTTCCGAAAAAAGCCAGATGAAAAACGGTTTACTGCTAGTTCCCACCGCCGGAGGAGCCGTCGCCGTGGTTTATAATCTGCCCGGGGTAAATAACCTGCAAATTTCCAGGGCTAACCTCGGTAAAATCTTCAGTGGCGAGATCACTAACTGGAGACAGGTGGATCCGAAACTGCCCAACCAACCCATTAAAGTAGTGGTTAGGGCTGATGGTAGCGGTACTACGGAGATTTTTACCTCTCACCTGAGCGCTATTAGTCCTTCTTTCAAAAGTAAAGTGGGAACCAGCAAAGAACCTAACTGGGGTTTTACCGTTCTCAAGGGACCGAAAAATGATGGTGTGGCGGCCCTGGTTAAACAAACAGAAGGCTCGATTGGTTACGTTCAAGATACCTTTGCCCGCAAAAACGAAGGGGCAACCATGAGAACCGCCAGAATTCAAAATAAAGCCGGTCAATTTGTCGAACCCAGTCTCGCTCAAGCTAACAAGGCGATGGAAGGGGTGAAATTTAACGCTGATTTTACCGCTAATGTAGATGATCCGAGCAGTGGTTATCCGATCGTCGGGATTACTTGGTTATTAGTACCGAAAGACTACGCTGATAACAAAAAAGCGGCGGAAATTAAAAGACTGTTGACTTGGATTCTCACCACCGGTCAAGGTATTAACAATCAATTGGAATTTACCCGGATTCCTCAATCGGTGACTCAAAAAGTTTTAGCCGAAGTTAACAAAATTAAATAAATAGGGTTTGCTGAATAAATGTGAAATGTAGGTAAGGTAAGGGTTTTGTGGCTTTTCTCGCGAAACAGGTGCAAATTTTGAGAGAATCGTCGTTCAAAACCTTGTGTCTTCATCGGCCCGCGTCCTGTAGGGGCGAAGCATTCGGGCAATAACCTATCGGTGAAACCGGAGATTTTCTAACCGAATGCTTCGCCCGTACTTTTTCAGCAAACCTAAATACTTTTGTATTAGTTTGGGCTTGATTGTCACCACTTTCCAGTAAAATGGAAAAAAGTCACCAGTTAACCTCATAACTAATAACTGCAAGTATTTCTTTTCTGTGGGCTGAACATTGTTCAGCCCCTACAGTTGCGTTTTCAACAACTGATAACTGGTAATCGCTCTCTACTTTATGGCCAATTTTTCTGAACCTGTTGAGTCTTTTGATCTTTCAGCAGCCAATCTTAACGAAAACCCCGGCACTGCCGGTTTATTTGATCGCATTTTTACGCTCCTAGTCTGGATTTGTGCCGCCTCTGGTTTAATTTTTCTGCTGTGGATGGCCTGGATTGTTTTTCAGGATGCGCGGCCGGCGATCAATGAATTCGGTTGGGGATTTCTCTGGGGAACCACTTGGGATGTTAACGTCCTCAAATTTGGTGGTTTACCCTTTATTTTCGGTTCGATCGTTTCCTCGATTCTGGCTCTTTTATTAGCTATTCCCCTCAGTGTCGCCGTTGCTTTAACCACTAGCGAGAATTATTTGCCGGCAAGTGTCCGTTATCCCATCGGTTTTCTAGTGGAATTAATTGCCTCGATTCCCAGTGTAATTATTGGTTTATGGGGGATTTTCGTGCTAATTCCCGTGCTTAAACCCCTGCAAGAATGGTTATTTCAAAATTTTGCTTGGTTCCCTTTGTTTAATACCCAACCTTTGGGACCAAGTATGCTGATCGCTGGTGTGATCCTGGCCATTATGATCGTGCCGACTATTTCCGCTATCAGTCGCGATGTGCTGCTTACCGTCCCCCCCGAATTACGCAGCGCCTCCATGGCCCTAGGGGCGACTCGTTGGGAAACCATCTGGCGCGTGTTATTGCCGGCGGCGAGTTCTGGCATTATCGGGGCGATTATCCTCGGTTTAGGGCGCGCTTTAGGGGAAACTATGGCGGTGGCCATGGTAATCGGTAACTCCTCGATTATTACTCCCTCCCTCTTGGCCCCCGGTTATACTATTCCTGCTGTACTAGCCAATACCTTCCCAGAAGCTTTTGAAAAAATCCACATCGGAGCCTTGATGTATCTAGCTTTGATTCTATTTGTTATTACCTTAGCCGTCAATAGTGTAGCGGCTTTATTAGTACAGTTTATCAACCGCAATCGTTAATTTTATGAGCCAAGGAGCTTTTCCCGAAGAAGATTTACAGCAACCCCTGTCACCCTGGCGACATTTTTTTACCAACGGTCTCACGGGTTTAGCGATCGCTCTTAGTGCTATCGCTATTCTGCCTTTATTCGCTATCCTCTTTCAAATTGTCAAAGAAGGTTTACCCGGATTCAATGGGCAAGTTTTCACCTCTTTACCCGCCCCAGTTGGCTCTGATCCCAGTGTTCCCAACGGTTTTGCCAATGCGATCGTGGGTACTTTAACTATGGTCGGTTTAGCGGCTTTAGGCAGCATACCTCTGGGGATTCTCACCGGGGTTTTCCTCTCGGAATTCGCTCGGGGTTCCAAAATTGGCGGCATTCTGCGCTTTGCGATCGTGGTGTTGAGTAGTACCCCTTCCGTTATCGTCGGGGTGTTTTCCTTCGGGGTTTTGGTGTTAACTACCAAACAATTTTCCGCCGTGGCGGGGGCCTTTGCTTTAGGGGTGATTATGTTGCCGATCATCGCTTTAACCACGGAAGAGGCGCTGAAACTAATACCCATGTCCTACCGTCTCGGTTCCTCCGCTTTGGGGGGTTCCCGTTTCGATACGGTATTTCGCATTGTCCTGCCAGCAGCGATCGCACCAATTATGACCGGGATATTATTAGCAGTAGCCCGGGCTGCTGGAGAAACCGCCCCCTTAATGTTTACGGCTTTATTTAGTCAATTTTGGCAAGAAAGTCTTTGGTCGCCCACACCGGCTTTAACGGTGTTGATTTATAACTACGCTAGTTCCCCTTTTCCTGAACAAAATTCCTTGGCTTGGACAGCTTCTTTAGTCCTGATTATCTTAGTTTTAATTACTAGCCTTCTTTCCCGTTTTGTCACTCGTAAACGCTCAAATTAAGCATTTTTCTTATGATCGATTCCTCTCTCATGAACAATCCTACGTCTCTAGCTAATTCGGCGATCAAAGTCGAAAATCTCAGCTTTTTCTACGGTAGCAAAAAAGCCCTGGAAGGTGTTTCTTTAGAAATCCCGCAAAGGCAAGTAACCGCCATGATCGGCCCCTCTGGTTGTGGTAAATCCACTCTCTTAAAAGCCCTCAATCGCATCGGGGAATTAGAGGGACAGGTGACAGTTAAAGGCAAAGTTAGGTTTTTTGGCCAAGATATCTACGCTCCCAAAGTTAACCTTCATACCTTACGGCGACAGGTGGGTATGGTGTTTCAGCGCCCTAACCCTTTTCCTGCTAGTATTTACGATAATATTGCCTACGGTATTAGAATTTATCGTTCCGCTAGTCGCAGTGAATTAGATGCAATTGTGGAATCAGCTTTAAAAGGGGCTGCTCTTTGGAATGAAGTTAAAGATCTGTTGAATAAATCCGCTTTAGGATTATCGGGAGGACAACAACAAAGATTGTGTATTGCTCGCGCTTTGGCGGTAAAACCAAAAGTATTATTAATGGATGAACCTTGTTCCGCTTTAGACCCCCTTTCTACCCTCAAAGTCGAGGAATTAATCCATGAATTGAAGCAACAATACACGATCGTCATTGTCACCCATAATATGCAACAGGCCTCTAGGGTATCCGATCGCACGGCCTTTTTTAATACCGATGAAAGCCGCGTCGGTCATTTGGTGGAATGTGATGCCACCCAGAAAATTTTCACCGATGCAGTTAATCAACAAACTCGCGATTATGTAGCCGGTAGATTCGGTTAATTTGTCTTGTCAGGAGATAGGAGACAGGAGACAGGAGACAGGAGATTATTTTTATTTATTCTCCCCACACCCCACACCCTACACCCTACACCCCACACCCTACACCCCACACCCCACACCCCACAACCTACACCCTACACCCCACACCCCAAACCCCACCAGCCTAGTCAAGCGCTGCTATTCAATCTGGATGGAGTTGGGGGAATCGATAGGAGGGGTGGAACTTCCCGGGGTGATAGTTTGACGGTATTGACTATAAAGACGGTCGCGCCAAGCAAAAAAGCCCTCGTAGGCGCTATTATCGGCTAACCCCGGAATCCCCTTGCCTTGCAATTCCCTGGGTAAGTTGAGATAGGAACCCTGGGGAAACTGAAGCAGCACACTTAATCCCGCCACGGCTAAATCGGCTAAAGTGGGCTGATCCCCGACTAAATAGGGACGATTGGTTAAAATGAGGTTCAAAGCCTCTAAATCCTGTTGTAGCCCCTTTTTCGCTGTATTGATAGCATCTTTTCCCAGACCTACACCCGCCCCCAAAATATCAATTAATTCCCCCGGCATGGAACCCAGCAACAAGCGCATAAAACCGGGAGTTTCCTGGGGTAAAAAAGCGGTACGAAAGTTTTGATTTTGGGCAAAAGCGCCGAGAAAAGCGGTTCTTCCTTTTAATCCCAGGGATTCATCGGCCCATTCTTCGATTAATAAACATTGACCCCGTTGTAGGGGATCTGTGGGGATAATTGGTTTTTCAGGATACTTGCGATCGAGATAAAAAGCAATCTCCGTCGAGTCAGCAATATAAGTATCGCCATCCTTGAGGACGGGAACCTGTCGCTGTCCGGAAAGACGGAATAATTCCAATTGTCCCACCCCCGGCACCACGTCCCTTTTTTTATAGGCAAGACCTTTATAGTCGAGGATGAGACGGACTTTCTCACAATAGGCAGATAATTCAAATTGGTAGAGTTCTAGCATGGGATGATATGGCCTCTCGATAAATCAGTTTCTCCCTGATTACTCTAACCCTATCGGGCATCAATCGCCTAAACCTAAAGACTTTACTCCGATTTTACTCAAACATTTGTACTAAAAACGAGAAAGGCGAAAAAATAATCTTTTGCTAATTTTAGGGACCAGATCCAGCAAACCCAACTGAATAGCTCCACGCTTTTAGGCTAGAATATCTTCGCGCGCCAGAAGAGCCGGAATAACTTATATAGGGTCTGCTGAAAAAGTTTTTCGTGGGGGTAGGGTGTGGGGTGTAGGGTGTAGGGTTTTACCGATTTTCAGGTGGTCAACTACCTAATTTTCAGGGAAAGAGCACCTGAATTTTCCCCCCGATCCCCGCAATGGCTGGCACTTTTTGAGGGGAAAAAAGTCTAAAAGTCCTATCCAACAAGGTTTTTAGATTTATTCAGCAGACCCTATATATTCTGGTAAGCTGACTCGCGAGAGACCAATAGCATACCGCTATAGTAGAGGTGTGCGAGAGCTGGCTCCTTTCTCGGATCAGAGGTTACTATGCAATTATCCATCGAAGTTTTTAATGACGTAGTTCGCTATCTCGACAGCCACGAAGAAAAATTACGGATCAAAAAATTAATCTTTTGTATCTGTAAAAAATATTGGGAAAATGAGCCTAATATTTTGAACACTGTGGCTATGGAAGACTTGGTGAAGGAGTTAGTGCAACTGAAAACCAATAAAGAACAATTAACTTTTTCTGTTTATAAATTAGTTAAAACCCTCAATCGTCCTAAAGTTTATCTGGGAGTAGCCACGGTTATTATCGAGCAAATCAGTCAATTATATAGTAATATTGCTGCCGCCTACGACAATCAATTATTACTGGTAGAGCCAGAAGTTAACCCTAGCTTCACCACCGTTAATAATGATGTCAACAACGAGGAAGATAATTTATTAAGACAGGTGGTTAGTGGAATAGAAAATCATCGAGAGACAGCGAGAATTCACAAATTAATGTTTGCCGCTTGTAAAAATCGTTGGGAAAACGATCAAGCGGTGATTAATAATTATGGCTTAAAAAATATTGTTTTAGAACTTCAGCGAAACAATCCCAATTTCCTCAGCTTGCGACAAACTCTCAAGCAAGTTGCCAAAAATATTAATAAAAAAGCTCTCTACCTAGCCCTAGCCGATATTATTCTTACCCAGCTAGAGCCTCTCTACGATACTGATAACGATGACGAAGAAGAGGATAATGAGTCAAAAAGTCAAATCTTGAACACTCAAATAGTTCATCTAAAGAATGATTCTGATTCTGCGGCTAAAACCACATCTTTCTCCCCCTCTAGAAGTGAACCTGTGGATTTTTCCTCTTCGATCATCAATCTAAATGAACCACAATTAGTCATGGAATTGCCCTTTGCCGAGCCGGCTTCCTCAAATAACAACCCCAGTAATTCCCCACAAATTCCCGCCTACGACCCCTTTGAAATTCGTTTAGAAATTTTCCAGTATGCTAATCCTTTACGCGCCAAAATATTGATTTTCTCGCTCCTATTTCATCCTTGGGATCGGAGCGGTCAAGATTGGTCAACTCTGCGAAGTTATACCCTAGAAGATTTACTACAACAACTCATCGAAAGTGGGAAATCTCTCAAGGATATCGAAATTCAACTATACAATATTGCTCAAACCCAAATGGATACGGATGCTAACGTTCAAACCGCCAGTATTCTGGTGCAAACTTTACAAAAAATTCTTTAATTTTTTATCCAAATTTATCTGGACATTCTACCTATGAAACCCAACGAATTAATTGAACGTTATGCCGCAGGAGAAACTCAATTTAGTGGCTTAAAATTACCAGGAGTTAATTTAGTTGGTGCTGACTTAATTGGCATTGTTTTAAATGAAGCAGATCTGCACGGAGCCAATCTTCTCTTTACCTATCTTAACCGGGCTAATCTCGCTCAAGCTAATCTTGTGACAGCTAATTTAAGCGGTGCTAGTCTCAACCAAGCTGACTTAAATGGGGCAGATTTACGCAGTGCCAATTTACACGGAGCGCTGCTACAAGGTGCTAATCTTCGTGATACCGATATAACCCTAGCGACGTTACTTGATGCTAACTTAATCGGGGCGGATTTACGGGGGGCTGATTTAAGTGGTGCTAACCTCACTGGTGCTTGTTTGCGGGGAACAAATATGCGTCAGGAAAAGAAAAATCATAACACTAATTTACAAAGTGCTAATCTCTATCGCGCCGACCTGCAAGGGGCTAATATGAAAGGGGTTGATCTGGTGCGTGCAAATCTAGTAGGAGCCAATTTAAAGGAGGCTAATTTGTGCAATGTTGACCTCAGAAAAGCGGATTTAACTAATGCTAATCTCCAAGATGCTTTACTTACTGATGCTAATTTAATCGGGGCGCATTTAGTGGGGGCAAATCTAGCGGGAGCCAATTTAGTGCGGTCAAAAATGACCGATACAGAAGCAATGCAGGCAAATTTCCATAGTGCAATTATGACTCAAATAAAATTTGATCGAGCTAATCTTAGTCAAGCTAATTTTCAAGCAGCAAGAATGAATCATGCTGACTTAAGAAGGGCTAATCTTTCAGGAGTTAATTTCAGCGAAGCTGACTTAATCGATGCTTTCTTTGCTAGAGCAAATCTCACCGGTGCCGATTTAACTAATGCTAATCTAACTCGTGCCGAGTTAATGAGTGCTAATCTGATGGGAGTTAACTTCCGCGGTGCAATTATGCCCGATGGCCGGATTAATAATTAAAATTACTTAGGGTTGGCTGAATAAATCTAAAAACCTTGTTGGGTAAGACTTTTAGACTTTTTTTCCCTCAAAAAGTGCCTACCATTGGAGTGATCGGGGGTAAAATCCCTGGACTTTTTCCCTGAAAATTAGGTAATTGACCCCCTCAAAATCGGTAAAACCCTACACCCCACACCCCACACCCCACACCCTGTCCCCACGAAAAACTTTTTGCCGCAAGCCCTACTTAGACATTGTTGTTAGCAGTTATTCTGGTATAATTTAGGGGTAGAATTGAGGGTAGTGTTATGGTTAATCCAGCAATTATTGCAGAAGATATGGGCAAAATCTACACCAGCATTACAGTTATCAATCGAGCGGATCAAATTCGTGCAGAGGATGGTATGATCGCACCGGAACAAATTCGCTCTCTTACCCTAGAAAATGTCTTGGTGGATACGGGAGCAACTACTCTTTGTCTGGTGCCGGAAGTAATCTCCAGCTTGGGTTTACAGCTTTTAAAAGAAGTAGATGTGGCTACGGCTAAAGGGATAGGAAAAGCGAGAATTTTTCGCGATGCTACCTTGATTATTGCGGGACGGGAAGGGACTTTTGAATGTTTGGAATTACCTGGAGGTCAAAACAACTTATTAGGAGTAATTCCTTTAGAAGCTTTGGGATTAGAACCAGAGCTTCGCAGCCAAAAACTACGAGTTTTACCCACGGAATCTAACGAGACTTATTTAACAATTTTATCGAACAAAATAGCTCTATAAAATCACTTTTTGTCTGACTGTTCCGGCTCTTTCAGCTATAGCGATAATCTCGATTTCTTGACCAGAAACTCCTTTAATCACCCATTCCACCGTACAGCGATAATCTAAACCATGAGCGAGGCTACTATATACTTTATTTGATCGCCCTTCTAAGTGACCGATTTCCTGCTCTAATTTTCCCACTATTAAACTCACCTCATCGGCTAAATTTAACTTGACTTGAATGGGACGAACGATCTTTCTTTCCAGTGCCTTTTTACTGGTATAAGTGGGTAAAAATCCCTGATTTTCTAACTGTAAAACCAGATGATAAATACCATTTCCCTCCGACTTAAGATCAAGACGAGAGATAGCTAAAAGAGGTGACATTAAAGCATGGGCAATAGTAAACTGACATTGTTTCTCACATAAATCTGGTAAATACTTTTCTGGGGCATTTTGCCAGACATTTTTAAAGTCCCAACCGCCAATTTCCACCTCTCCCAATTGGGGGTGATCAAAACTTTGCCAATTAATAAAACCCTTTCCCGCCAAATTCTCATCATTCCAACGCTGTAACTTCAATTCATCTTCCAAAGGATGCCAGCGAAACCATTGAATATAATCATCTTTTTTCACTCCCGCTTGGGTGGGTGCATCCCATAACTCCACCGTAAAACCATACCAACCAAAATGATCGTAACCGTAATCATCCATGGCACCGTTAGTCACTTCTTTGGGATGATAACGAAAATCGTGATAGACAGAAACGCATTCATAACCAGTCATTGCTTTTCCCTTGTCAGCAATATATTTATACATTTCTAAGTCTTCCACGGGGAAATATTCATCGGGATGGGTGCTATAGGGACGCAACATGACTGCTGAATAGGTATGATAGGTAACGAAGCCATTAATATTAGTGTTATTTGCCCAAAATTCCGCTTCTGCACGGGTTTCTGGCTCCGAAAAAGGAAAATCTCCGGCCCCCTGTTGTTCCCCTTCAGGAACCCAATAAACGGGATAATTGCGGTTAAAATCTAAGCCTTCTAGGGTGGGGGCAGTGGTAAAATTATAGCCATCGTAATCGCGGATTAAACCTTCGGTGAGCAAAGTGTAAAAAGTTCCCTCAAATTCCTCCGGTTCGCGACGCACCATAATGCGAGGATCTTGTTCAGAAATTTTCCAAGCGCCACAGGTATCTTTTTGGCGCATTTGTAGAATTAAACCATCGCCGTTAATATCTTCAGGATATAGCCCCGGTTTCTCATCCGTGTGGGGATAGGGGCGAATACTCGATCGTAACAGATAGGGAGTAGTGAGATATTTTTCCGCTCCATCCACGGCTAATCGCGGCAAAATATAGACAGTGTAATGGTCAAGAAGTCTGGTAATTTGGGAATTATGACCGTATTGGCGCAAAAGATGGGAGATAGTGTAGAGAGCGACGGCAGAGCCTGTTACTTCCCCCGCATGGGTGTTAGCATCGATCCAATAGGCAGGTTTTTCTAAATAATGGCCTGTGGCTTGATTTGTTAGGGTAGTTAACCAGATATCTCGATTTTCGTAGCTTTTACCGATCGAGGTGAGGCTAATTAAATTAGGATAGGATGAGGCTAGGTTTTTGAGGAAAGAAACTAATTCGGCGTAGGGGTAATAGTGGCTAAAATCAAACATAATCTTCTGCAACTAAAAAAAAGGAGTCTCAGGTTAATTTGACAAAATATAGGATAATAACAGTAAAAACTATGGATAGTCAGGATATTGCTCGCTATATTGAAGAAACTAACGGTATTTCTAAGCCTTGGCTGTTGGTGCAATTGCGTCTCAAAAAACTGCAAGAACGTCGCGCTAGTCTTTCCCAACAGGAATATATCCAAGAATTGGATGATATTCAGCAAGACTTAATGAAATTGGGCGAATGGTGGCGAGGAATCGAGTCAGAAGTCTTTAAACCCTAAGCGGTGGCGATAATCTGTAATACTCGCGGTAAATCCTCAAATTCGCCGATGATGCGTTTCACCGGTTGCGGCCAAACCCGGACTAAAGTGGGAATAGCAGAGACATGATTAGATTCCGCTTGTTCTGGATGCTTAGAGATATCGATCACTTTCAGGGTATAGGGATGGTGTAATTCTCGCTCTAGAAGCTGATGGATCGATTCTAGGGTGTGTTTAGTATTGGCATTATTGCCGGAGACAAATAACCGCAAAACATAACCCTTGGGACTAGGGTTAGTATAGTCAGAGTCAGCACTAATCCCCGAAGTCGTTGCGGGGCGCTCCTGATAACGGAGAATCAGATCGTGGGATTGCCAAAGTTGGGGAAACTGCTGACGATAGGTTTCTAAGATAGTGGGATTAGAGGATTGTTCCTGCCAAGGTACAGTAAACCAAGCTCGCTCGTCCGTGGCGAAAATAGCATTTAATAAAGGCTGATAGCGACGGACAAGGGGATAGACTTCGGCTCTAGTATGAATACGGTGACTGTAGGGATCTCGCCAGCGATCGATGGTAGCGGTAAAACTAGGAACTAAAAAATGGGGGGGTTCTGGCAACCCTAAAGCGGACTGGAGAGCAGCGCAGAGATTCAGATGCCAATGAGTTTGTTTATCAGGATCGATACAGTAAATCAGGTCGCCCCCGGGGGTAAACAGGGCGATGCCTTTAAAAATATCGGGCAACACAATCGCGGAAGTGGTCACTTGAGGGGTTCCCCTAGGGAATCAATAGGAGCTTCTATTTTTCTAGACTACTAAACTCTTGACCCCTCAAGGATTTCCTTCAGGGTTTTTCTAGATTCTACCCCGCAGCATCATCGCCATTTCATTGGGAACCGGGGACATTTCCAGGGCGACCTCATCGCTAATCCGTCCCTCTTGATAGAGGTTAAACAGAGATTGATTAGTGGTAATCATGCCATGGTATTCGCCATCTCTCATTAATTCGATAATTTCGTCATTTTTGCCGCTGCAAATGTAATCTTTGACGGTTTCTGTGTTGACGAGAATATCGTGAAAAGCGGTCCGTTTACTGTCGGTGGTGCGACATAAACCCTGGGAAATAATACAAACCAAGGATTCTGCGATCGCCACCCGCATCGATTCCCGTTCCTCGGCGGTATAAAGAGTTAAAATCCGCTCCAGGGTTTTAACGGCGCTGTTGGTGTGCAGGGTTCCCATAACTAAGTGACCAGTTTGGGCAGCTTTCAGGGCAGTATTAACGGTGGATTTGTCCCGCATCTCCCCCACCAGAATAATATCTGGGTCTTCCCGCAAAGAGGCTTTTAGGGCATTATCGAACTCATGGGTGTGTATTCCCACTTCCCTTTGTTTGATCAAACTGCGACGACTTTGATGGACAAATTCGATCGGGTCTTCGATGGTGATAATATGTTTGGGGTGTTCTTTATTTATGTAATCGATCATGGCTGCTAGGGTGGTGGATTTCCCTGAACCCGTCGGACCGGTGATTAAAATCAATCCCTTATGCACATCGCACACATTCCGGAACACAGCCGGTAAGCCCAATTGTTCCACAGTGAGGATTTTCATGGGAATTAGACGCAAAACCATCCCCGGACCGCGCAGACTTTCAAAGATATTAATCCGCACCCTAGCGAATTCGTACTGAGTTGCACCATCAAATTCTAGGTCTTTTTTAAAGCGAAGGATTTCTTCTTCACCGAGGATTTCCCGTAACCAACTATAAAAAGTGTTGATGTCAATTTCAGGATAGTTGAGAATAATCATTTCACCACGATCCCGCATCCGGGGTTGTTCTCCAACTCCTAGGTGAACGTCCGAATAACCCCGATCAAAGGCCATCCGGATCAAATGTTCTAAGGTGGGTTGATTGGGAGCGCGACCCGGCCGGGGTGGGGTTTGGGGAGAAGCAGCCTGACTGGGAGCGCGATTTTGGGGAGGACGTGGGGCGGAAATTTGACCATTTTGCGGCATATTCGGCACGTTTTTGGTCGGTGTCGCCACCTGTTGGGTCATTTCTTCAGTTATCCCCATGCTGATTTCCGTGATTAACTCTGAGGGTGGTATTGGGATGGAGGGAACCGGCAGCGGCTGCAGTGGTCGTGGGGAAGAATTGGGATTTTGACTCATGAGCAATAGGGGTTTTTTTCTTTTACTATTCCCCGATTGTACTAACATCTCATCCCCAATTTTTCAATTCCTCACAGATGTTAGATTGAGGAGTAAGGAGCCAGTAGTCTCCGAGTCAGGAGACAGGAGACTCCGAGACAGGAGATTATTTTTATTTATTCTTCCCACTTCCCCACTTCCCCACTTCCCCACTTCCCCACTTCCCCACTTCCCCACTTCCCCACTTCCCCACTTCCCCACTTCCCCACTTCCCCACTTCCCCACTTCATAATTTATAATTCCCCCTCTCCTATACCTTTTAAACAGGATTTAGACCCCAAAATTGTTACAATGGAGGTTTAGGGCTGATAATTTTGACTACTCATTTCTGTTTGATCGTCAGTTTTAGGAGAGGTAAATATGATGAATAGTCTGCCCAGTTCAGTCGAACGGGAAAATTTAGGACAATTTTTGTTAGAAAACCTGCAAAATATTACAGATAAACTCGATCAAATTGTCACCGATTCTGATCGGATAATACTGGATAATTTACTACAAGAAACTCAGATTTTACTTGAGCAAGTTAAAGATAACTCTAAAACTTATCAAGCAAGAGCCGATATATTTTGTCAAATTGATGAATTATGGTTTCAGGTATGGGAACAATATAAGAATGAGGGTTCGGCAATAAATTTGATTGAGATTATCAATGAATTTACCGATAGAGTAACTGCCTATGCTAAATTATTTATCGGCCTTGCTCAGATCAATGAGGGAAAGACTGGTGAGGAAAAAGCCGATTTAATCAGAGTGGTGGAAGGTTCACACATTCTCTCGGAAACGATAGATGTGTTTATTGATATGTTTGCCGATTCAGAACTAGAGCAAATTTACCAGGGAGCTAAAAATGCTCTATCGGTTTCTAATCGTACTATAACCGAATATTTCCAAGATACTGACAAATGTTTAGTCACCCAATTGAGAGCTTATAGTAGTTTAATAATTTTAAGAATTCAAGAGCGATTTAATCCTAAGAATGTATCCTCAGAAACTACTTCTCATTCCCTAGCAGATAATTTCAATGATATTGATGCCTCTACACAAAATTTAACAGGTTTGGTCGATTTGGAAACTGAAAAATCTTCGTCTGAAAACTGGTTAGATAATCTTTCTGGATCAATTTCTGATCAGGAGGATTTTGAGAAAGCATTAGAATATGGGCGTGTTTTTCGTCAGAATGTATCCTCAGAAACTACTTCTCATTCCCTAACAGATGATTTAAGCGATCTTGATCCTTGGACAAGAGACTTAGTGGGGGTTGTCGATTTAGGACGAGAAGACCCAAAAGAATCGTATATTGATTATTTAGTGGAGAAGTATCGGTGAAACGAGTCCTATTCGATAGTGATGTATTGCTAGATGTTTTGGGTAAGCGTGAACCACATTTTCAAGCATCTGTACAAGCATTAAATACAGTTAAGACAGGTAAAACTCAAGGATATATTTCTGGTCATGCCGTCACTAATATTTATTATATTTTGTCTAAACAAAACGGAAGGGAAAGCTCAAGAAAATTGGTGATAAGTCTTCTAGAGAACGTAGGTTGGGTTGAAGCATGAAACCCAACACCCGCTCATGTTACCCTACCACTAACCCATCCTACAAACTTTTTGGCGCAAACCCTAACTAATGCTTCGGTAAACGTAAACCATCCGATCGCATGGGGATTAAAATCTGAGTTAAACTGCGTAATTGTTCGGCCGTTCCCATACAAATTAACAGATCCCCGGCCATTAATTCCGTATCGCCAGTCGGTCCCCCAATTAGCGTACCATCGGCGCGACGTATAGCTAAAACTAACGCCCCCGATCGAGATCTTAAATGTGCTTGACTAAGACTTAAACCGACACAGGGACAAGTCCTCGGATCGATTAAAAATTCTTCCATATAAAACGATCGATCGGTTCCAGTTAAAATCCCATCGACAAAATCCATCACCTGGGGTCGTAGGGCTGCGGCCGCTAATCTTCTACCGCCGGTAATATAGGGAGATACTACCGCATCGGCCCCGGCCCGTTGTAATTTTTGTACTGCTTCCTCGGTACTGGCCCTAGCAATGGCGCGAATTTTCGGATTAAGAGTTTTAGCGGACAAAACTGTATATAAATTCTCCGCATCGGAAGTTAAAGCGGCCACAATACAAATAGCGCGTTCGATTCCTGCCATTTGTAAAGATTTATCTAAGGTGGCATCTCCTTGAACAACAATATAATTTAATTCTTTGGCCCGATTTACCTGTAGGGGGTCCGTATCAATGACTACAAAAGGAATATTTTCGGCGTAAAATTCGATCGCCACCTGTCTACCCGTGCGACCCAAACCACAGATGATATAGTGTTCCGATAGTCGATCGATCAAGCGTTTCTCCTGTCTCTGTTTGAGTCCCTCTTGAAAATAGCCTTGAATTAAAGCTTCGGTCAAGCGATTAACAATATAACCGATGCTAACTACTCCCATCACGATCAAAACCATTGTAAACAGTCGTCCCCGTTCACCTAGGGGATTAATTTCGCCAAAACCGACGGTAGCGAGGGTACTAATCGTCATATAGGCCGAATCTAGCCAACTCCAACCCTCGATCAGATGATACCAAAGCGTACCCAGCAAAAACACCACGATCAGGGCAAAAATTCCCCCGATTAATTCCTGACGCAGACGACGATATTTATCTTCACTGATAGACAAGCAAAATTCACCCCTAAGACTGTCTAGTAAATTACAATGAAATCAGTTTTTAATCTAAATAACCCGTCCTTCTCAGACGGATTTGATTATAATTTCCCCTATGTCTAATCGCGCAGGAGTTCCCCAGTGAGTCCAGAAACCCTTTTAGAACCAACCCTAGTTGATCCCACTCCCAATTTAAACCCGAATCAACCCTTCGATCGAGATAGTTTTAACAGCTATGTGATGAATACTTATGGTCGTTTTCCCATTGCGATCGCCAAAGGGTTAGGCTGTCTTCTCTGGGATACTTCCGGTAAACAATACCTTGATTTTGTTGCGGGAATTGCCACCTGTACCCTCGGTCACGCACACCCCGCTTTAATTGAAGTGGTTAGCCAGCAAATCCAAAAACTCCATCATGTCTCGAATTTATACTATATTCCCGAACAAGGGGAACTAGCTAAATGGATTGTCGATCATTCCTGCGCTGATAAAGTCTTTTTCTGTAATTCTGGTGCGGAAGCGAACGAAGCGGCGATTAAATTAGTACGGAAATATGCCCATACGGTGCTAGATTTCCTCGAACAGCCGGTTATTTTAACCGCTCACGCTAGTTTTCACGGTCGGACTTTAGCTACCATCACCGCAACCGGTCAACCGAAGTACCAAAAAGACTTTGAACCCCTGATGCCGGGGTTTGCCTATATTCCCTATAATGATATCGAAGCGGTGGAAAATGCGATCGCTGATCTCGATGAGGGTAATCGTCGTGTGGCCGCGATTATGTTGGAACCCTTGCAGGGTGAAGGGGGAGTTCGTCCAGGGGATATCGAATATTTCCAACGTTTACGGCAAATTTGCGACGAAAATAACATTTTGCTTGTCTTTGATGAAGTACAGGTGGGAGTCGGAAGAACTGGTAAACTCTGGGGTTATGAGAATTTAGGAGTGGAACCGGATATTTTCACTTCTGCTAAGGGTTTAGCGGGTGGTATTCCCATCGGTGCGATGATGTGCAGAAAATTCTGTGATGTGTTTGAACCGGGTAGTCATGCGAGTACCTTTGGAGGTAATCCTTTCGCTTGTGCCTCAGCTTTAACAGTATTACAAACCATTGAACGGGATCATCTTCTCGAAAATGTCCAGCAGCGAGGGGAACAGTTACGCAGCCGTTTACGCGTGATTGCTTCTCAATATCCCCATCTATTTGTCGATGTGCGCGGTTGGGGTTTAATTAACGGTATGGAAATTAATTCAGAAAGTGAGTTGGTTTCATCTACTATTGTTAATGCAGCCTTGGCCGAGGGTTTATTAATTGCTCCCGCAGGTCCGAAAGTTCTCCGTTTTGTACCTCCTTTAATTGTCTCGGAAACAGAAGTAGATGAGGCTATGGATAAGCTAGAAGCAGCCATCGCTAAAGTGGTTTAATTTCAGTTATCAGTTATCAGTTATCAGTTATCAGTTATCAGATGTAAGTTTTAAGTTGAGAGTTTCCAGAACGTAGGTTGGGTTGAAGCATGAAACCCAACGCCCGCTCATGTTACGCTACCGCTAACCCATCCTACAAATAATTGTGCCTACCTACTTATGAGTCAATTATTTTTGAGCTTTCCCCCCCTAACTGTCACTTTTTCACTGGACTAGGGGAGGATGAATTTACTCTTGTTCGGGGCAAATAAAATGATCACTTCTGAACCTATTTATTCCCTCCCTAAAACCCCTCCTTTAGAAAATGGTGATCAACTAAGTCGCCAGGAATTTGAGCGTCGTTATCAGAACCTTTCTGAAGTAAAAAAAGCCGAATTAATTGAAGGAATAGTTTATATGTCCTCTCCTGTACGAGTGCAGAGTCATGGAGAACCTCATTCTGATATTTTAACTTGGTTAGGGGTCTATAAAGCCGCCACAATTGGGGTAATGTCTGCGGATAATACTACTGTGCGTCTGGATGCAGATAATGAAGTACAACCAGATGCTTTACTAAGAATTAAAATTGCTGGACAATCAACTATTAGTGACGATGATTATATCGAAGGTGCGCCGGAATTAATCGTAGAAATCGCCGCTTCTAGTGCTTCCTATGATCTCCACAATAAATGGCGAGTTTATCGTCGTAATCAAGTGCAAGAATATCTTGTTTGGCGAGTTTATGAACGTCAATTAGATTGGTTCCGATTAAATGCTGGAGAATATATTAAACTTGAACCCGATAGTCGAGGGATAATTTACTCGCAGGTTTTCCCCGGTCTTTGGTTAGATGTTAATGCTTTATTAGCGGGTAACTTAGGACAGGTTTTGACAGTTTTACAGCAAGGTTTAGCCAGTCAAGAACATCAAGATTTTCTGAAAATATTATCTCAAAAAACTAATAACTGATTTATGTGGCATCCTGACGCTTATCAAGCTTTAATTGCCGAAGATTATCCTCAAGTTGCGGCAATCTACGAGGAACTAATCGATAACAATCCTGAAAATGTTTCTGACTATTGGTACTTGGGAGTTGCCTATCTTCTGCAAAATTTAGCAGCAGAGGCACAGGTGATGTGGCAAAATGTTTTAAGCGAAGGCAATCCAGAACAAGTTAAGCAATGGCAAGCAGAATTAGAAGCGGTTTTAGACGCAGAAGTGCGACGACAACAAAGAAAAGGTGATCTGGCAGCTGTAGAATATTTTCGCTATCATCTACAGGAAATTGTTCCCAAGTCAATTAATAATTTATTAGCTTTATTCGACTTAGCTTTAGATTTAGAAATATTTGATCCTGAAGAACTACTTAATTATCCTATTCAAGACAATCTCAGATCTAATCCCGATCGAGAATTGCTTTTAAATGTAGTTCTCAAAAGTCTTTTATATCCCCATGAATTAACTTTAGATTTAGCTCAAGCAAGTTTACCCTACCTAGAGGAATTAGCCGATAGTTTTATCCCGCAAGCTTTTCAGATAGCAGCACGAGTCACCAACGAGCAACAAAGTCCCACTTTTGGAGTGGAAATTATTAAACTTTGTCTGCAATTAAGACCAAATGATCTGAGTCTTTTGGAACAATTGGTTAACCTCTATATTTTAGCAGAAGACTTTGATAATTCTTTGATAACTGCCTATCAATTCCGAGAAATTTGTCTAACTCCAACCCTAAAGTTATACAGTAATTATCTGATTTTGTTAATACTTTTGCGCTGGGGAGTTTGGCAAGAAATTGATCATATTTATCAAGAATATCATGATTTATTACAGGAATTAACCCGTCAGAAAAATATCACTTTAGAACCGATTATTAAAACTAGCTTTCTCAATGTTTCTAGTCCCCTACCCTATCTAGGCGATCGAGCCTTAGCCAACCGAAAATTAACTAATTGCGTCGCCGAAATTTTCCTTGATAATAATAGTTTAAAAACTCCTTTAATTACAAACGAAAAAGCTTCAGAAAAACTAACTATTGGTTATCTTGCCAGTACCTTAAAACATCATTCTGTCGGTTGGTTAAGTCGTTGGTTAATTCACCATCATGATCGAGAAAAATTGCAAATAGCCATCTATACTATTAACCAAGAAGAAGATGAAATTACCCGTCAATGGTTCCGGGATAGCCGAGATATTATCCGTCATTTTTCCTACGCTCAAAATCCCCTAGAAGTTGCCCAACAAATTCAACAGGATCAGATAGATATTCTAGTAGATTTAGATAGTTTAACCCATAATTTCACCAATCAGATTATGGCCCTGAAACCTGCGGCAAAACAAGTGACTTGGTTAGGTTGGGATGCTTCTGGATTAGCAACTATTGATTACTATATCGCCGATCCCTACGTTTTACCCCAGCAAGCGGAGGAATATTATCGAGAAAAAATCTATCGTTTACCAGAGACATATTTAGCAGTGGATGGTTTTGAAATCGGCACTCCCAATCTCCGTCGAGAAGATTTAGAAATTCCCCCCGATGCTACCATCTATTTTTCCGTACAAAGTGGCATGAAACGTCATCCTGATACCATTAAACTTCAGATGAAAATTCTCGCACAAGTCCCTAATAGTTATTTTCTGATTAAGGGAGTCGGTAAGACTGAAAAAATTCAAGAATTATTTACTGAAATAGCGATTCGGGAGGGAGTTAATCCCCAAAGATTGCGGTTTTTACCGAGAGATATCGATGAATATACCCATCGCGCTAATTTACAGATTGCCGATGTGGTGTTAGATACCTATCCCTACAATGGTGCTACCACCACCTTAGAAGTTTTATGGCAAGGAATCCCTTTAGTTACATTGGTAGGAGAACAATTTTCCGCCCGCAATAGTTATACTTTTATGATTAATGCTGGTATTGAAGCCGGAATTGGCTGGAATGAGGCAGAATATATCGACTGGGGAGTAAAATTAGGACTCGATCGCTCCCTTCGTCAAGACATCAGCCATCAACTGTTAGGAAATCGTGACACAGCCCCGCTCTGGCAAGGGAAAAAATTCGCTCAAAATATGGAAAATGCCTATTTAAAAATCTGGGAGGGAAGTTGATATTGACATCCTCGCCGCCCTAAAAGTGCGGCGATTCCTAAACCTCACGATTTAAGTTTCTGCTTCCACCACCGTCGCATACCACAGTTAAAAAACCATGTACTGTCTTACACAGAGTCCACAGACTTTCGCCCCATTTC